>DASQLK010000057.1:0-3952 GCA_035630055.1 Methyloceanibacter sp.
CATCTTCGTCTGTCGGTAATTCTTGGCGGGATCGTCACGGCCCTCGCGCAGCCCCACAACCTCGATCGATGAAAGCTCCTGGCATAAGTGCAGGAACCCCATCTCGCGCTCCTCGTGCGCCCGGTAGCTGAGGCTGCCTGCGATCATGGCGATCTTGGCGGGCCGGCGGGCGACGAAGCGTGAGATCAAATACGCGGCCGTTCGGCCGGCCGAGCGGTTGTCGAGACCGACATAGGAAACCCGCTGCGTGTGGGCGATGTCCGAAATCAGGGTCACCGCCGGCACGCCCCGCGCAGCAAGCCAGTCGACCGCCTCCCGCACCGTCGGATGCTCCAGAGCCATGAAGGCGATGCCGTCGGCATCGCGGCCCAAGACCCGAAGCTGCTGTGCCAGCAACTCGGGCTTGAAGCTCTCGATATACTCGACATGCGCCCTCATGTTCACAGAGCCGAATTGATCCTGCGCGTTTGCGATCAGCCGACCCAGCAAGGCGATAAAACGGTTCGAGCCGGCCGGCAGCAGAAACACGAGACGCAGCGGCTTGAGGGCGCTCGGCGGCAGCACTCCGTCGGTTACGTAGCCGAGTTCCCCGGCGGCCTTCAGCACGCGTTGCACCGTGATCGCGCGCACGCCAAGCCGTCCGTTCAACACGCGGTCGACCGTCGCGGCCGAGACGCCGGCGAGCCGCGCGACGTCCTCGATTCGCGGAGCTCGCCGCCGTTGCGGTGCGCCGTCGCCCTGAACTTGCTCGGCAGTCCGGCGTCTGCTGTTGCTCATCGAGTCCATCAAAAACCATCAGAATATGAGCTTGCGGGGCATCATCGCGCCTTCCTAGGGTGCCGGCAAGAAGACCGGCGTTCAGGGAGGATGCGATGACAGCTTTAAGCCGCCGCTTGGTTCTACGCAGCTTGGCAGCCGCACCGGCCGTGCCTCTTCTGGGCATGCCGGCTCTGGTGCGTGCCGCCGAGATCGAGCTGCGCTACGGCAACAACCTGCCTCTCAGCCATCCTCTTAATGTCCGCGCGCAGGAAGCGGCCGAGCGCGTCAAGGCGCAGACCAACGGCCGGGTTGAAATCAAGATCTTCCCCAACAACCAGCTCGGCGGCGATACCGACATGCTGAGCCAGGTTCGCAACGGCAGCATCACCTTCTTCACGCCCTCCGCGCTCGTCATCGCGACCCTGGTTCCGGTCGCGGCCCTCAACGCCGTCGGCTTCATCTTCGCCGACTACGATCAAGTCTGGAAAGCGATGGATGGGCCGGTTGGAGCGCATGTCCGCGCCGCCATTGCCAAGGTGAACCTGCACGCCTTCGAGCGCATGTGGGATAACGGGTTTCGTCAGATGACGACGAGCGGCAAGCCGATCGAGACGGCAAAGGACATGGCTGGGCTCAAGATCCGGGTGCCGGTGAGCGCGCTGTCGGTTTCGATGTTCAAGGCTCTCGGAGCCTCCCCGGCAACCATTCAGTTCAGCGAGGTCTATTCCTCGTTGCAGACCAAAGTCGTGGACGCGCAGGAGAACCCGCTTCCCATCATCCAGGTCGCCAGGCTCTACGAAGTGCAGAAACATTGTGCTCTGAGCAATCATATCTGGGACGGCTTCTGGTTCATCGCCAACGGTCGCGCATGGAACGGCTTGCCGGAGGACATCCGAAAGATCGTCAGCGACGCCATCAACGATGCGGGCGTTCAACAGCGCGCCGATATCAAAGCGCTGAACGAGACGGTGCAGGCCGATCTGCAGTCCAAGGGCCTGACCTTCAACGCGCCTCACCCTGAGAGCTTCCGCGCCAAGCTACGCGAAGCGGGCTTCTACAAGGAATGGCAAGACCGCTTCGGCGGCGATGCCTGGAGCATTCTTGAGAGCGCAATCGGCAAGCTGGTCTGACACCCGCGCTGCAAGCTTTCGCTAGCAGTCACCGAGCCCGGTTGAACGACACGGCCTGAGCGCGCCCATTCGAATGAGACTGCGAGCCGTCACCGCGAGGATGCCTTCATGAGCCGTTTTCTCGGCCACATTCGCCAAGCAGGATACGTTGTCCCCGACATCGAGGCCGCGATGGATCACTGGACCCGAATCCTCGGCGTCGGGCCCTTCTTCTACAACCCGAAAGTCCCCATCAAGAACTACCGATACAAAGGTACTGCCTACGACCCGCACAACTCGGTGGCGCTCGCCAATTCAGGGCCGCTGCAGATCGAGTTGATCCAGTGCCGGAACAACGTGCCGTCGATGTACAGGGATTTCGTCGAAGCCGGCCATGTCGGGCTTCAGCATGTTGCGTATTGGACGAGCAGCTATGACGATGATTTCGAGCGGCTGACCAAACAGGGCTTCAAACCCGTGATGAGCGGAGAAGTCGGCGAGCGTGGCCGCTTCGTTTACTTCGACACGGGATATCAGCCGGGCACCGTCGTCGAGCTATCGGAGGTGGCCGGTCCCAAGGGAGAGATGTTCAGGCTGATCCGCGACGCATCCGAGGGCTGGGACGGCCAGGAGCCAGTCCGCCCCTTTCCTGATCTCAGCAAACTTTCGACGAAAGCATGATGGGGAAAAGCTTGTCCTCGGACGCGATCCGCGCACGGGCACGATGTTCGGAAGAACGGCACGCTATGCGGAAGCCGGTTCAGTCGGTTCCAGCACGATTTCCAACGTCATGAGGATCGGGTTGTCGCCACGGGTGAGGGAGCCTTGAAAGACTTCGCCCGTGAGGTCGACGAGCGCGGCGTCGACCTCGGTCGGGAGCCCGCCGTCGCCGCATCCGATCCGCCCGCGGAGCAGCGCCATCTCGGTCGCGAAAGGACGGACGCGACGCCCATCCGTGAATGACGCACCGATGATGCTGCCGACGCCGCCGTGCAGCCGAGCGCCCTCGATCCCCCGCTCGCGACAGAAGGTCTCCAGCGCCGAGGCGAGGTCCTGATTTGGGCGCAGGCGCAGGGCAAAGACGCGGTTGCCGGCCTGAGGAGCCGTGCTGTCGCTCCGTGAAATCGGACCGAAGAGGGTGAAGTTTGTCTCGGCGTCGTATTCGGCCACGAAAGCGGCCCCAGCGAGGCCCATGCCCGTGGCGTGGATCGTGTCGGCAATGATCGTCTCGTCCGGCAAGACATGACCACCCCGCACCCCTCCATCCGGCCCCGTCCAGAAGGCATGGCAATGAAAGAACGGGGCGCCGTCGCGGATGCCGAAGGTCATCGCCCCGCTGCGGATCCGGCTGACGCCCCGCGAGCGAATGATGTCGCTGTAGAACGCGGCGTGGGCACCCGTCGGGGAGAGCGCCGGAATCACGTAAACGAGAGGATCGAGCGCCCCGCTTTGCAAGGTCAGCACACCGCTCGAGAAGCCCTCGGCGGCGAAGCGCTCGTGAACGGCGTCGAGCAGATTGCGCCCGGGCTCCAGCGCGACGACCAAGGGATGACCGCGAGCCTCCGTCCATTGAATGCGGTCGGCATGCGCGGGCCCGGGTTGCGCCACCTGCCTCATCGAGGCTCCGCCATCTTTGCATCGAGCAGGCCGCGGGCCTCGAGTTCGTCGCGCACCATGCGCTTGGGGACCTTGCCGTAACCGGACTTCGGCAGCGCATCCCAAAAGAAGAAGCGCTTCGGCATCTTGTAGCGGGCGATGCGAGGCGCGAGGAAGGCGGCAAGTTCGGCCTCGGTGACCTCCTGGCCCTGCCGTGCAACGCAGACGGCAACGCCGGTCTCGCCCCAGGTGGCGTCCGGCACGCCGAGAACGGCTGCTTCGGCGATGGCCGGATGCGTGAGGATCTTCTCCTCGATCTCCCGAGGATAGATGTTGGAGCCGCCGGAGATGTACATGTCGGAGGCGCGGCCGGTGATGTAGACGAAGCCTTGCTCGTCCATATGGCCGAGGTCGCCGGTGCGAAACCAGCCGTCGCGGAACGCTTTCGCATTCGCTTCCGGGTTGTCGAAATAGCCGGCGAAGACGGC
>DASQLK010000058.1:0-10410 GCA_035630055.1 Methyloceanibacter sp.
TGGCCATTTTCGTCGTTTAAGCGACATCATCCACCCGCCCTATCGGCAGAGCGATCCGCCGAGCCACCACGCAATAAGAGACTGCGCCAGCGCCTCATGCGCCGCGCAGCGACGGAGCCTTGATGTTTGCGATCGGCGTCCCAGGTGAAGGTGCAGACGAGCCACGCATCGGGCTCTCGCCCGAGACGGTGAAAAAGCTCGTGAATCACGGCGCGACCGTCACGGTTCGCTCGGGCGCGGGATTGCGCTCGCATTTCTCCGATGCCGAGTACGAAGCGGCCGGGGCGAAGATCGCCAAGACCGACGCCGACGCCGTCGCCAAGGCAGATGTAGTCTTCACCGTGCGGCGTCCCGCTCCTGCCATCGCCAAGGCGATGAAGAAAGGCGCGGCCATCATCGGCATGCTCGATCCCTTTTCCGACGCCGACGGTCTCGATGCGCTTGCCAAGTCCGGCGTGGCTCTGTTCTCGATGGAACTCATGCCGCGCATCACGCGGGCGCAGAGCATGGACGTGCTGTCGTCGCAATCCAACCTCGCCGGCTACAAAGCCGTGCTCGATGCCGCCGCCGCGTTCGACCGCGCGCTGCCGATGATGATGACGGCGGCCGGTACCGTGCCTGCCGCGCGCATCTTCGTCATGGGCGTCGGTGTTGCCGGGCTACAGGCGATTGCGACCGCGCGCCGTCTTGGCGCCATCGTTACGGCGACCGACGTGCGTCCTGCCGTAAAGGAACAGGTTGCGTCGCTCGGAGCGAAGTTCATCGCGGTGGAGGACGAGGAGTTCAAGCAGGCGGAGACGTCCGGCGGCTATGCCAAGGAAATGTCCGACGCCTACAAAAAGAAGCAGGCGGAACTCGTCGCCGAGCATGTGAAGAACCAGGACATCATCATCACCACGGCGCTCATTCCCGGCCGTCCCGCGCCGAAGCTCATCACCAAGGCCATGATCGAGAGCATGCGCCCCGGTTCCATCATTGTGGATCTCGCAGCGGAGCGCGGCGGCAACACGGAGCTGACAAAGCCGGACGCGACCGCCGAGCATAAGGGCGTGCGCATCATGGGCCAGCTCAATCTGCCGGGCTCGGTGCCGGTGAACGCGTCGAGCCTCTATGCGCGCAACCTGCTCGCGTTCCTGGAGCCGATGATCGACAAGGAAAGCAAGACGCTCGCGCTCAACTGGGATGACGAGCTCGTCAAGGGCATCGGCGTCGCGCGCGACGGCGGCATCGTCAATGCCATGATCGCCGAGCGTCTCGGCACTGGAAAAACGAGCGCCAAGCCCGTAGCGAAAGCCGCGAACGGAAACACAGCGAAGACGAGCGGCGCAAAGAAGCGCGAGCCGAAGGGGGAAGGCAAAGCATGATGCGACGATATTTATGCCTCGCCCTCGGCGTCATGGCGATCGCCATGCTCGCGGAGTGGGCACTGCTCGGGACGGCATTCGCCCAAGACGCCGCGCATAACGGGGAAGGCGAGGTGTTCGTCTTCCGCTTCTCAATTTTCGTGCTGGCGATCTTCGTCGGCTACTACGTGGTGTGGGCGGTAACGCCCGCGCTGCACACGCCGCTGATGTCCGTCACGAATGCGATTTCTTCGGTGATCGTGGTCGGCGCGCTCCTCGCCGTGGCGGTGGAGACGGCCGAGGTTACGACGTCTGGCGGCTGGACCGCGAAGATCCTCGGCTTCGTCGCCCTCATCATGGCGAGCGTAAACATCTTCGGCGGCTTTCTCGTCACGCAACGCATGCTCGCCATGTACAAGCGCAAGGATCGCACGAAATGACGAGCGAGATCGCTGCGCTGCTCTATCTCGTTGCGGGCGTCCTATTCATTCTGGCGCTGCGCGGGCTGTCGTCGCCGGAGACCTCGCGGCAGGGCAACTATCTCGGCATGGCCGGCATGGCCATCGCCATCATCACCACGCTGTCCGTAGCGCCGCCCGGATCGGCGCTGACTTGGGCGATGGTGATCGGCGGTCTCGCCATCGGCGGCGGCATCGGCGCCGTCGTCGCGCGCCGCATTCCCATGACCGCCATGCCGGAGCTTGTCGCGGCATTCCACTCACTCGTCGGCATGGCTGCTGTGCTCGTGGCAGCGGCCGCTTTCTATGCGCCGGAGGCCTTCGGCATCGGCACCCCGGGCAACATCCACACCGCAGGTCTGGTGGAGATGTCGCTCGGTGTCGCGATCGGCGCCATCACGTTCACGGGCTCGGTGATCGCGTTCCTTAAGCTTTCAGGCCGCATGTCCGGCAAGCCGATCCTGCTGCCCGGGCGCCATGTGATCAATGCCGCGCTCGCCATCGGGCTCGTGGTCTGCGTCGTGATGTTCTGCCGCGAGCAGACCGAGGCGTATTTCTGGGCGATCGCCGGGCTGTCGCTGCTTCTCGGCGTCCTCATCATCATCCCGATCGGCGGCGCCGACATGCCGGTCGTCGTCTCGATGCTGAACTCCTATTCGGGCTGGGCGGCCGCCGGCATCGGCTTCACGCTCGGCAACTCGGCGCTGATCGTCACCGGCGCGCTGGTCGGCTCGTCCGGCGCGATCCTGTCCTACATCATGTGCAAGGGCATGAACCGGTCTTTCATCAGCGTGATCCTCGGCGGGTTCGGCGGCGAGGTTGCGGGGCCGGCGGGCGGCGCTGAGCAGCGCCCAGTCAAGCTCGGCTCGGCGGATGACGCCGCATTCCTGATGAAGAATGCGGGGCGGGTCATCATCGTGCCGGGCTACGGCATGGCCGTGGCTCAGGCGCAGCATGCACTCCGCGAGATGGCCGACGGTCTCAAGAAGGCCGGGGTCGAGGTCAAATACGCCATCCATCCGGTGGCGGGCCGCATGCCAGGGCACATGAACGTTCTCTTGGCCGAAGCCAACGTGCCCTATGACGAGGTGTTCGAGCTCGAGGACATCAACAGCGAGTTCCCGCAGTCCGATGTCGTCTATGTCATCGGCGCCAACGACGTGACGAACCCGGCCGCGGAAGACGATCCCTCGTCACCGATCTACGGCATGCCGGTGCTCCAAGTCTGGAAGGCCGGAACGGTGCTCTTCAACAAGCGCTCGCTCGCCTCGGGCTATGCCGGAATTGACAACCCGCTCTTCTATCGGGACAACACCATGATGGTGCTGGGCGACGCGAAGAAGATGACTGAACAGATCGTGAAGGCCCTTTAGGGGGCTTTCGCTGCCCATCGCGTGGACGTTTCTGCTGCTTTAGCGGGGAGCTCCCGCCTCAAGCTGATTTTAAAGAAATCCAGCTATTCTGCGGTTCTGGTGCCTCGGAGGGCATTGGACATCGCTGGATCAGGCCTTCACGGCACACGGATTGCATCCCATATGACGCAGGTCAGGGGATCGTAACGGCCACATCTTGCGCACATTTTCGCTGTTGATGGCGCCGCTGCCCCACCCCAGCGATTTTTGGGGAAGCCCCACCCGAGGGCAGGCCTTGGGAGCTAAGTCGGGCCTTTTGCGTTATTGCCGGAGGGAATCGTTTCAAGGAGCCGCACGGACAGGATGCCTGGAGTAGGCGTTGGCCGATCCCTGCTCACCTCCGCGGAGCTAGAATGCCGAGGTCCGCGCCATTCAAGTGCCATTCAGGAAGACTAGGTTAGTCGTTGCGGCTCAAAACGAAGAAGTATCGAAAGGTATCGTTAGAACCATGCTGAACCTCATCCTCGCGCTCGCGGGCGCCTATGTCGTCAGTTGCCTGTTGGCGCGCGGCTTTCATCGCAATTTTGTTTATGCGCCTGACCGCACGCGTGTCGCTCCAAAGGATGCGGGCTTGCCCAGCGTGGAGGAAGTTGAGCTGACCGCCAAGGACGGCACGAAGCTCATCGCGTGGCACATGCCTGCGCGCGGCGCGAAGCCCACCATGCTCTATTTCACCGGCAATAGCGGCAATGCCGCCCAGCGCGCCGGCAAGATCGCCATGATCGCCGCTGACGGCTACGGCGTGTTCATGCTGAACTATCGCAGGTTCGGCGGTTCGCGCGGCTGGCCCACGGAAAAGAACAACGTCGCTGACGCGGGCGTCGCTTACGACTATCTGCGCAGCATCGGCCTCGGCGAGAAAGACATCGTGTCGTATGGCGAGTCGCTCGGCACCGGCGTTGCGGTGCAGCTCGCACTCAGCCGTTCCGTCAAGGCGCTGGTTCTTGAGTCGCCGTTCACCTCGCTGCCCGAGCTTGCCAAAAGGGCATGGCCGTTTTTTCCGTTGAACCTCGTTATCGCGGATCGATACCGGACGATCGACAAGATCAGCGGCGTGGATGTGCCCGTCCTCATCGTGCATGGCGCGCGGGACGAAATCATCCCCGTTGCGCACTGGCGTCGTGTCTATCATGTCGCCAATCAGCCGAAGCAACTCTCGATCCTGCCACGCGCCGGTCACAACGACCTGTTCGAGCAGGGTGCGTGGGACAAGGTCTACGAGTTCGTCGAGGCGCTGGAGCCAAAGCGGCGGCCGGAGCTCGAGCTCGTCGAGGGCGACGCGGACCGGTACTACGGCGACGAAGTCTTCGCGGACGAGCGTCCGCGCGCAAGGCGCCGGGTCAGCGCCGGCTAGCGCCGAAAATGTGCCAGGGATGATGTGGAAAGGGCCCCGCTTCGGGGCCCTAATTTTTGGTGCAGTCTAGCGGGCTGCAGCAGCAGTAGGACGCGCCCTGCCGCCAGCCACGAGGCCCTCACGCTGGGCCTTCTTCCGCGCCAGCTTGCGAGCGCGGCGGATGGCTTCCGCCTTTTCGCGTGCACGCTTCTCCGAGGGCTTCTCGTAGTAGTTGCGCAGCTTCATCTCGCGGAAGATGCCCTCGCGCTGCATCTTCTTCTTCAGCGCCCGCAGGGCCTGATCGACATTGTTATCGCGAACGACGACTTGCACGCGCAAAGCTCTCCAAATTCGATTGGCCGTGATAGGGGTCGGATGCGTGGCCAAAGCTGCCTCCGACCAAACGGTCAGAGCGCCGCATCCGGGCTTGCTCTAGCAGAAGCCCTATACCTTGTCCAGACACGGCTGAGGGGTCACGTCTTAGGGTGAAGCCGCGTGAGATGCCCCATTTTCCGGCCCGGCCGCGCTTCGGCCTTGCCGTAGAGATGCAGGCAGGTGTCCGGGGCGGCGGCAAATTCCGGCCAGCGATTCGCTTCGGCACCAATCAAATTGGTCATCACGGCGTCGCTATGCCGTGCCGGGTCGCCGAGCGGCCAGCCGGCGATCGCCCTGATATGATTCTCGAACTGACTGACTGCGCAGGCATCGAGGGTCCAGTGCCCAGAATTGTGCACCCGGGGGGCAATTTCATTGACAACCAGCGAAGGCTCGCCATCGCCTTGCTGGAACAGCTCCACGCACAGGATCCCGACATAATCGAGCGCGCCTGCGATTTTGGCGGCGATCTCTCTGGCCGCATAGGTGCAGGCCGCCCCGGACGGAGCAGGGACTTTACTCACTGCGAGGATGCCGTCCTGATGGACGTTCTCGCTTGGATCGTAATAGCGCATGGCGCCATCGCGGCCGCGCACGGCAATAATCGATATTTCGCGCTCAAAAAGCAGCATTCCTTCTAATATCGCGGGGACATTGCCGATGGCTGCAAGGGCCGCATCGGCGTCCTTCTCGCTGCGGATCACAACCTGCCCCTTGCCGTCATACCCGAACCGGCGGGTCTTCAGGAGCGCGGGAAACCCGATTCCTTTCAAGGCAATGTCGAGTTCGTCGCGGCTTCCAACGGCGGCGAAGGGGGCGACCGGAATGCCGAGCCTGCGGAGGAATTCCTTCTCCTCCAGGCGGTCCTGAGCAACCGCGAAGGCGCGGGCGGGCGGGTAGACAGATGCTTCGCGGCCGGCGGTCTCCAGCGCCTTCGCCGGGACGTTCTCGAACTCGCATGTCACCACATCGACGGCGCCCGCGAATCTCAGCAGGGCCTCTTCATCGTCGTAGCCGGCGACAGTGCGCGCGGCGCACACATCGAAAGCCGGGCAGCCAGGCTCGTCTGAATAGATGTGGGTCTTGAGGCCGAGCCGGGAGGCCGCGACCGCCAGCATCCGACCGAGTTGTCCGCCGCCCAGAATGCCGATCGTGCTGCCGGGCGGCAGGGCCTCACGCATCCTCGTCGACGACCTCGGGTATGCTGGCCGTTTGCGCGGCGCGCCAGGCGGCAATCCGCGCGGCGAGGCTGGAATCCGACAGGGCCAGGACCTGGGCCGCAAGCAGCCCTGCGTTCGTGGCTCCCGCAGGGCCGATCGCGAGGGTGCCGACCGGGACGCCTGCCGGCATCTGGGCAATGGAAAGAAGGCTATCCAGCCCCTTCAAGGCCTTGCTTTCGATGGGGACACCGAAAACCGGGAGCTCGGTCATGGCAGCCGTCATGCCCGGAAGATGGGCGGCGCCGCCGGCGCCGGCGATGATGATCTTCAGTCCGCGCTCCCTCGCTTCGCTGGCATAGGTATAGAGCCGCTTTGGGGTGCGGTGCGCGGAGACGATCTTGGTCTCGTAGGGGACCTTAAGCGCATCGAGGACGTCGGCCGCGGCCTTCAGCGTCGGCCAGTCGGAACGGCTTCCCATGATGATGCCGACGACCGGCTTCTGCTCGCTCATGCCGTGCTTTCGAAGAGGGAGAAAGCCCTCGCGGAGAGCGCGGGATTATAGGGGTGAGGGTAGGGTTGGCAAGGTAAGTGGCGGAGTTATCCGGCCGGGCTCAAGCGATGATGTCCGGCAAGAGTTGATCCTCGATGCGCGAGATCTCGTCCTTGAGATGCAGCTTTTTCTTCTTCAGGCGCTTGAGCTGAAGCGCGTCGGCGCGGCCGGATTCCTCGAGGGCGTTGATGGCGCCGTCGAGATCGCGATGCTCCTGTTTGAGCTTCGCCAAGGTCGTCCGGAGCTCGCGAATATCCTCGCTCTCCATGGACGTCCCTGCTCCTTCCTGCCTCGGGGACGATTGAAGTATCGCGGCGCAGGCGCACCGAGGCAAGGGCGTGTCCCGACGCCGTGGCTTGCCGACGCGACACGGCTGGAAACCAAAGGTGAAACCGTCCCGCCGCTCCAGCATTAGACAAACAGCGGATGATTTGTCATCATCATTGGTTCGAGACCAACAAAGATGGAGGTCCGTTATGGCGCTTGACGCACACCTCGTGGAGCTTTCGGAAAAGCATCGCGCGTTGGATCGCAAGATCGAAGAGGAGTTGGCAAGGCCAACGGCAGACGACCTCAAGGTCGCGGAATTGAAGCGTCAGAAACTGCGTCTCAGGGACGAAATCGAACGAATCAGGCACGAGCTGACGCATTAGACGTCAGCCGTCGTCGTCCAAAGGGCGATCGGTAGGCCGCAACGCGCGAGAGTCTTGCGCGTTATGCGGCCTTTCGTTTGCCTGAAAGCCTTTCGTTTGCCCGAAAGCTTTGTGATCGTTGACCGGCATCAAAGCAGCCCGGACGCCTGCCGCTAGGGGACTGCCTAGGGAGATCACCATGACGGCCAGAAGCTTGGCATTTCTTGTCGCGACCGCAATGATCGGAACCGCCGGCGCGGCCTCCGCGGCGGAGAAGGATCTTACCGACAAGGGCGAGGCCCTTGTCCGCGAGCACTGCTCGCGGTGCCATGCGATCGGCAAGGAAGGGGCCAGCCCACATGAAGCCGCCCCGCCGTTCCGCACCCTTTCGCAAAGCTATCCGGTCGAAGATCTCGCCGAATCGCTCGCCGAGGGGATCGTCTCGGGCCATCCGGACATGCCGATCTTCGTTTTCACGCCGCAAGATGTCGACGCCATCATTACCTATTTGCAGTCGGTGCAGATGACGGCCGCGCCCAAGTCCTAATCCACGGCGCCTTCCGGCCACATCAGCCAATCGCGGGCGGCTTCGATCTCATCGAGCTCGAAGTGCTCGACCTCACAATCCATGAAGGGCGCCACGAGCGCGGACCATAGGTTGCGAATCTCGGGACTGGAGCAGACGGCGACGCGATTGAAGTCCTTGAGATGACGCAGGCTGAACTTGACGTCATGCCAGAACGCGCCCGCATCCATGCCCTCGAAGTCGCGCACGACCTCAAGCACGCGGACCTTGCCGTGACGCGCGATGAAGGCTTCGAGCTTGCCGGCCATCCGATCGAACTCTTCCGTGGAGACGCGTCCGCCGATGACGATCTCCACCGCGTGGGCGTTGTCGTATTCCTTGTAGGAGAGCATCGGTTTCTGGGTTCCCTGGATCGAACGCGGCTCGGCCGCATCGTACGCGATGGATGGGAGCGAAGCCTAATGCGGTTTAGCGCGCCAATTAGCGCCTTGCGCGGCAGCGAGCGCGGGTTAGACTCAGTCCCGACTCATGTTCATGGCGCTTTAAGCTTGCCTGTTCATAAACATCATTGCGACGCCGTGGCGCCGCAATCGCTTCTTAGAGCTTAAAGCCCGGTCGGAAAGAGCAGAATGAAAAGGCTGGTCACATATTTATTGGCCGCATTCGCGGTCGTATGTGTTGGCATTGCTTTCATCGTCTCTCCCGTGGAGGCGCCGCAGAGCAACTCCAAGGCGACCAAGCTCGCCTACGAGATGTCCACCAGCGAACGCGCTGCGAGCAACGCTCCGGTCGAGGACGAGGCTGACCAGCCAGGCCTTCCCGACGAGGCAGCAACGACCGAGGGGAACGCCGCGGCGGAACCTGATACGACGGCCGCTGTCGCTCCGCAGAAGCAAGGCTGGGTGCCGACGGTCGACGATGAGCGGCCTGAGGCCGCAGCGACCGATTCAGACGAGACAGATACGGCTGCCGTCGATCCTCAAGATCAATCGATGCCGCCGGCCGGCGATCCGAACCTGCCTTGGAGCGGGCAGCATCCGCAGCCTTCCGGTCAACCGGAGCAATACGGCGCGGGACAGCCGCAGGGCTATGGGGCGCAGCCGCCCCAGCCCAACGAGCGGGGCCCGCAAGGGTACGACGCACAAGGCCAGCCTCCGCAGGGGTACGATGCGCAGGGGCAATATCCGCAGGGCCAGTACCCAGAGGGTCAGGACCCGCAAGGTCAGGCGTGGAATGGCCAGGCTCCGCAGCCAGGGCAGGACGACAGCCAACAGCAGGCCCAGGAGCAGTGGGTGCGTCTTGTGAGCTCCGCCTCCATGCATTCGAATCCGAACGACGATTCCGCGATGCTGTTCGCCTTCCCCGCGGGCAGGACGTTACGCGTCGTGTCGCAGACGGAGGGCTGGGTGGAGGTTACCGACCCGCAGAGCGCCGCGACGGGATGGATTCGGACCGACTATGTGCAGGGCAGCTACGCCCCAGGCCAGCAACAGGCCTATCAAGAGCCCGTCTACGAGGAGCCGCAGCAGCGCCAAGGCAGAGGCTGGTTCCGGCGCAACACGGGCGGTCTTACGGACATGATCGAGCGCGCCTTTAGCGGCTACTAGGTCCGCCCGCGCTCTCGCGTTTAACGCCGAGGGATATCGTCAAAAGCTTGCAGGGCTGCGCATTGGGATTGCGCCAAGTGTGACGCGCGCCGTTTTGCACCACCGTATCGCCCGTCTCGAGCTCAATCTTCGTGCCGCTGTCGAGCTGGAGCACGCAGGAACCGCTCGCGATATAGATGAGATCGACCGTATCGGTGCGATGCAAGCCTGACGTGCCTGGCTCCATCGTTTCCAAGAGACCTGGCAGCCGCTCTTCAGTCTCTGCAATCGCCTCTTCCGTTTTTGCAGCGGTGCGGTCAGCGGTATCGGCCGCGCGCTCTGGCGGAATCGAGATCAGCTCGAAGCGGAAGCCACCATCCGGGGGAAACCAGGTTCGGTAACTCGGCCGGGCACCGTCATTCGGAAGCGTCGGCTCGCGATCGGCACCCCAGATGCTGAAGAATTGAGCACCCGGCAGAAGGGGAGTCTCGATCGGCTCGACAAGAGTATTGCTGACGAGCATGGACTTCCCATCCTTGCCCTCCCCGGTGACGACCCGGCGAAGCGCGCGCCGCACAACATTGCTTTCCTCAGGCATCAACACTCCTCTGCTCGCATCAAGCCACGAGTTCGCGTGAGAGGTGTGTGAAGTCAATGCCCCTGCGACCGTGTGCCCGGCAAAAGGAGGAGCGAGGTAAACCGCTAGACGGGAAGTTTGGAGCTCTCTGGCCGTGGCGCAGGATGCTTCATGGCGTGGTCGTGAGGTTCGATTGCGTGATCGTGCACCTCAGGCGCGTCATCGAGTATGTCGAGATCGCCGACATTCTTGCCGTTGCTATTGCCGTTGCCATTTCCATTTGCAGGCCGGCCGGCAACGCGAAGCTCGCGCTTCACCGCGACGCGCGCGGCTTCATTCTGGGTGTAGAGGTCCATGTGATCGGTGTCGTCGTCGGCGACCGCGGTCAAGGAGCCATCGGTGTAGGATCTCGCATTCGGGTCAGACTCGATCCGGCGCATGATGGTCCAAAGCTGAAT
>DASQLK010000059.1:0-4893 GCA_035630055.1 Methyloceanibacter sp.
TTCGCTGCGTTACCCAATCCTGATGGCCATACTCGTCGGCGCGCTCACGGTCGCTGCCGGATTTGGCTACAGCCAGATCAAGGTCGACGATTCCCTCTCGGAGCTGTTCCGCACCGACACCCAGGAGTTTCGCGACTACGAGACGATTTCGGAGCGTTTCCCTTCCAGTGAGTACGACGTCCTGATCGTCGTCTCCGGGCCTCAGCTTCTCGACCGCAAGAATGTCGAAGCGCTGCGCGAACTTGTCATCAACCTGCAGTGGGTCGAGGGCATGGACGGCCAGGTCTCGCTCTTCTCGGCGCGGGAACCGCCTGAGGCCGGCAAGATTCCGGGGCCGGTCTTTCCCGCCGATCTTCCCGAAGGCGAAGAGTACCGCCAGCTCATCAGCAAGGTGCGGTCAAACGAGATCATCAACGGCAAGCTTCTTTCCGAGGACGGCACCCTCACCCTCATCCTGCTGGCGCTCGACCGGAAGGTCGTCGCGGCCCAGGGCCTCGGCTTCGTGGTGCAGCAGATCCATGACACCGCGAAGGAATATCTAAAGGACACCGGTCTGCAGATGCAGCTTTCCGGCGCGCCGGTGATGCAGCTCGAGATCCGCAACGCCGTCGAGCGCGACCGTTTCAAATATAACGTCCTCGGCTTTCTCTTCGGCGCCATCATCGCCTATGCGTTCTTCCGCCGCTTCTCCCTCATGGTGATCGCCGCCCTGCCTCCAGTCATCGCCATCGTGTGGTCGCTCGGCACGTTTGGCTGGCTCGGCTTCAAACTCAATCTCTTTCTGAACGTCATGATCCCGCTTATCATGGTGCTCGGCTTTTCGGACTCGATGCAGCTGACCGTTGCCATGCGCAATCGTCTGGTCGACGGCGACCGCCGCATCAAGGCTGCGCGCTACTCCACGTTGGTCGTGGGCCCAGCCTGCGTGCTCTCCTCTGCCACGGCTTTCTTCTCATTCGTCGCTCTGTTCTTCTCCGAGTCCGCCCTCATCCGGACCTTCGGTTTCGCCGGCGCCCTCTCCACCTTCATCGCCTTTATCGCGTGCATTGTCCTCGTGCCGCTTCTGACGCGCATGCTGATCCCCCGCAACACGGCCAAGTTCACCGCGGATCTTAAAAGCCACGATTCGGCAATGGAATGGCTGAGACGCGGCTGCCGCTGGATCGCCGACATTGGCGTGCGTCAGCCGAGGCTCATCGTAAGCCTCGGTCTCATCGTCGTCATTGCGCTGGGCGCGATCTACCTCACCCTCACGCCACGCTATCGGTTGGCGGATCAGGTTCCCGACCGCGAGCAGGCAGTCGCGGCGAGCGAGCAGCTCGATGCGAAGCTGACCGGGGCCAATCCGCTTCACGTCATGGTCGACTACCCCAAGGACAAGACGCTTTACGACCCCGAGGTCCTCGCTGTGATCGGCGAAGTGCACAGCCTCGTCGAGACCCAGTCCGGCGTCGGCAACGTGTGGTCCTTGGAGACGCTACGCCGCTGGCTCGCCAGGACGCAGGAGGACACGCCAGACAAGCTGCGCGAGTACATGTCCATTTTGCCTGATTATCTCACCAAGCGCTTCATCGCCGAGCCGCAGCATTCGGTGGTGGTGACGGGACGCATTCCAGATGTGGACGTGAGCGATCTTCTGCCCGTGATCCGATCGCTCGATAAAGAGCTCGCGCCGTTGCGCGAAGCGCATCCGGATTATCGCATTGTCGTCACCGGCCTTTCGGCGATCGCCGCGCGCAACAGCGCCACTATGATCGGCAATCTCAACGCCGGCCTGACTTGGGAAATCATCTTCATTTGCGCCTTTCTCGGTCTCGTCTTCCGCTCGGTCATGGTCGTCATCGTGAGCCTGCTCCCCATCCTCTTTCCGGTTTTTGCCGCCGGCGCCTTTCTCGCGGCGACCGGAGAAGGCTTGCAATTTGCGAGCATCGTGGCCCTCATCGTGTCGTTCGGCCTCTCGCTGAATGCCACGGTCCATTATCTCAACAGGCTGCGGTTGGAGGAGCGCCCCGGCGAAGATCCCGCCGTCAGCGTCGCGCGCGCCACAACGCTCATCGGTCCCGCGCTCGTGCTGACCTCGCTCATCCTCGCGTTCGGTTTGGGCGTGACGATCCTCTCGGACCTGCCGTCGCTGCGATTGTTCGGGAAGCTTGCCGCGTTGACGCTCGTCGCGGCGCTTATCGGCGACCTGTTGCTGCTGCCGGCGAGCGTGCTGCTCGCACGCCGCTTCATGGCCCGTGTCCGCGATCGCAAAGACCGTGTGGCGGACGTGCGGACTTAGGCCTTGACCGCGTCCGGCAACACGCGCGCAAATTCTTCAATGACACGGCCATAGACGAACCGCTTGAACGGCACGACGAGCCGCGGCAGCTCACTGACCGGCGCCCAGCGCCAAGCATCGAACTCCACATCGTGGCCTGGACGCGGGCCGAGATCGATCTCGCTGTCTTGACCTTCGAACCGCGCCGCGAACCAAAGCTGCGTCTGGCCGCGATAGCGACCCTCCCACGCGACCCCGACGAGCTCCGGCGGCAGGTCGTAAGTGTACCAACGCCGTGCGCGTGCGATGACCGAGACCGCGCGGACGCCTGTCTCCTCTTCGAGCTCGCGGCGCGCCGCGGCTTCGGGATCTTCGCCTTCGTTCATCCCGCCTTGCGGCATCTGCCACCATTTATCGCCGCCCTCACCGCGACCTGCGCGCGGCGCGCGGCGGCCCACCCAAACCTCGCCTTTGGTGTTGAGCAGCATGACGCCGACGCAAGGCCGATAGGGAAGGTCCGCCGCAACTGTCATGAGCTTGCGGTCAGCTCTGCCGTTGCGAAAGCACGGCCGCGCTCACCGGCACGAGCACGATGCCCTTGGACTGAAGACTCTCCGACCAGGTCAGCAGCTTCTTGATGGTTGCCGGCTTGCCGCTCGCGATTCCGATCGCCGAGCCACGCTCGCGTGCCGCGCGTTCGAGTTGCGCCAGCGCCTTGTCGATATCCTCCGGCTTGTCGCTGGCATCGATCTGCACGTTCGCGGTCGAGTAATCGAGGCCGAGCATACTCGCGATCTGGCCCGCGGTGGACCCGCGCACACTGCCATCGTCGAGATAGAGCAGGCCGCGCGCCTTCACCTCCTCCAAAACCGGAAGGAAGGAAACCTGCGAGGATTCGAACTTGGCGCCCATGTAATTCGTCACGCCGATATAGCCGGTAAAGCGCGACATCAGCCATTGCAGCCGCTTGATGTTCTCTTCGGGAGGCAGCGTCGTCAGAAGCGTGTGCGGTCCCGGATCCTCGGTCGGATAGTTGTCGGGTTCGAGCGGGATCTGCAGCAGAATCTCATGCCCCGACGCGCGGAGCTTGGCGACGCGCTCCTGCAAGTCGCGTCCGTATGCGGCATAGGCGACGCTTACGGCGGCAGGGAGTTCGGCAACTGGCTCATCGCCGGGGCTGTCGGGTAGGCCCATCCCGCTGATCAGGATAGCGACGCGCCCGGGCCCTCCGACCGTCGCCTTGACCGCATGGCGCGACGGCCGCGCATAGACATCCGCCGGCCGCCTTCCATCCGATGCAACTTTGGGCAGCGGTCCGTATTCAGATTTTTCGACGAGGTCTGCGACGGGGACGGGGATGAGGGGGATGGAGCCGGTTTCCAGCGCTGCGTCCTCGATCTGCGATGAGGAGACCGGCAGGGGGGGCGGCGATCCCGTCAAGGCCGCCTGGGTTGCCATGGGTGTGCCGGCCGGGGGAACGGCCGAGGCGCCGTCTCCGGGCGCAGGAGGTGGCGGATCGGTGGAAGCGCCATCTCCGGGATTCGGCGGCGGGAATAGGGGCGCTTGCGGTGGCGGTGATAATCCCTCGACCGCGAAGCCAGGTGGAAGGTCCGCGCCGCCTTGGGTCGGCCCGGCAGGTCCGGGAGCCGGGGCTGGCTGGTTCGCTGGCGGCGTGGGCGCTGGCGGCGGAGGCGTGACCTTAACGACGGCAATGGGCTCGCCGGATTCGGGGCCGGGGAAGAAAGCCAGCCAAAGGGCGCCGAGAACCAGCGTCCAGAACACGATCGAAGCCGTGACGGCCAGCGCTTTCATTCAGCCTGCCTCCCCGCTCGCCGACTCTGCCGCTCGGCTAAGCTCCGTCCCACAAAGTCCCAAGCATGGCTTGGGCGATCAGTTAGCCTCCGCCTTCTTTTTCGCCGCAGTGTCGACCGACTTGATGCCGCGCAGAAGATCGATCGCGTATTTCAGCTGGGTATCTTTTTCCTTGTCCTGCGGGACATAGGATGAGCTACCCGACTCTTCCTTTTCCTCACCGGTCTCTTCCGTTGCCGCGGGCTCAGGCTCCGGCTCTTGCGTCGCTTCCTCTTCGTCTTTCCCTTCCGCCTTCAGATGGCCCCGCAGATTGGCTTCGCCGCGCGTCACCTGATCTTCCTTCTTCTTCATATCCTCAGGCAGCTCTTCCTCGACCACAACTTCCGGATCGATGCCCTTCGCCTGGATCGAACGGCCCGACGGCGTGTAGTAACGCGCCGTCGTCAACCGCAGCGCGCCGTTCGAGCCGAGCGGAATGATGGTCTGCACCGACCCCTTGCCGAAGGACCGCGTCCCGACGATGGTCGCGCGATGGTGATCCTGCAGGGCGCCCGCGACGATCTCGGAGGCTGACGCAGACCCACCGTTGATCAGCACGACGATCTTCTGCCCGTCCGTGATGTCGCCCGGCCGCGCGTTCGAGCGCTGCGTCTCCTCGAGATTGCGTCCGCGCGTGAGAACGATCGCGCCCTGGTCAAGGAAGGCGTCCGACACCGAGATGGCCTGATCCAACAGACCGCCCGGGTTGTTACGGAGGTCGACGATGTAGCCCTTCATCTTCGGGCCAAGCTCTTTCTTCAGATCCTCGACCGCCTTCTGCA
>DASQLK010000060.1:0-6242 GCA_035630055.1 Methyloceanibacter sp.
ACCTGGGCGAGGCTGCCCGGCTCGTTCAGGACGGTGACGGCAATACGCGCGGGAAAGCGCTGCGGGTCGTTCTCGTCAATGTCCCACGTCACGTCGATCCAGCGTTCGGGCTCCTCGTCGAACGCCTTCAGGCCTTCGGCGTGGATGGGATAGATCGTGATCCCCTGCCGCGGGGTGAGGATGCCGACGATGCGGTCGCCGGGGACCGCGCCTGCATCCGCAAAACTCACCGGCAGGTCGCCGCTCAAGCCTCGGATCGGGATGCCGTTTTGGGCAGGCCCGTCGCCCTTGGCGCGTCCGCTCGATCCCGGCCAGCGAAATTTCAGCCCGATGACCTTGCCAAGACCGAACCACCCTTCGTCGGTCCGCTGCACCTTGCGCCTTCGCTTTGGCGCGTCGGCGGTCTCACCGGGAAACACCGCGTTCACCACATCGAGCGAGGACAGCTCGCCGCGGCCGACGGCGGCGATCGCATCGTCCGTCGTCTTCTGCGACAGGCGCCCGAGCACGCCCGCGATGGCGGCGTCGGCGAATGTCTTGCCACGGCGCGCAAACGCCCGGGTCAGGATCTCGCGGCCAAGCTTGCCGTATTGCGCGCGCACCGCCTCGCGGGTGGCGCGTCTGATCGCAGAACGCGCCTTGCCGGTGATGGCGAGACTTTGCCACGCGGTCGGCGGGCGCTGCGCCTTGGAGCAAACGATCTCGACCTCGTCGCCGTTGCGGAGTTCGGTCGCAAGCGGCATGGCGCGGCCGTTGATCTTGCAGCCGACGCAGGTGTTGCCGACGTCGGTGTGGACCGCATAGGCGAAGTCGATCGGCGTCGCGCCGCGCGGCAAGGCGATCAGCCTGCCCTTGGGCGTGAAGCAGAAGACCTGATCCTGGAACAGCTCGAGCTTGGTGTGCTCGAGAAACTCTTCCGGGTTGTCGCCCTCGAGCAGGATACCGACGAGATGGCGCAGCCAACGATAGGCATTGCTGTCCTGGCTCGGCAGCTTGCCGTTCGTCGGCAGCTGGCCGTTAGTGGCGTCCTTGTAAAGCGCGTGCGCGGCGACACCGTATTCAGCGACCGAATGCATGCGCTCGGTGCGGATCTGCAACTCGACGCGCTGATGCCGCGGGCCGACAATCGTGGTGTGCAGCGACTGATAGTCGTTCTGCTTCGGGTTCGATACGTAGTCCTTGAAGCGCCCGGGGACGACGTGCCAGGTCGTGTGCACGACGGCGAGCGCGCGGTAGCAGTCGATCACCTCGGGCACGATAATGCGGAAGGCGTAAATGTCCGAGAGCTGCTCGAGCGAGATCTGCTTGCGCTCCATCTTGCTCCAGATGGCGTAAGGCTTCTTCTCCCGCCCCGCCACGACGCCGGCGACCTTCGTCTCTTCCAACCGCGTGGTCAGGGCGTTCTCAATTTCCTCGATGAAGCCCTGATTGCGGTCGCGCAAAATCTTCAAGCGTTCGACGACGGCCGAATAGGCTTGCGGATTGAGCCAGCGGAAGGCGTGATCCTCCAGCTCCTCGCGCAACCACTGCATGCCCATGCGGCCGGCGAGCGGCGCATAGATGTCCATCGTCTCCTCGGCGATGATCCGCCGCTTGCCGGGCTTCATGTGCTCGAGGGTGCGCATGTTGTGCAGCCGGTCGGCGAGCTTGACGAGAAGCACGCGGATATCGCTGGAGATGGCGAGAAGAAGTTTGCGGAAGTTCTCCGCCTGCTCGGCCTTCTTGGTGACGAGGTCGAGCTTTTTAATCTTGGTCAGGCCCTCGACGAGCGAGCCGATCTCGGGGCCGAAGAGGGCGTCGATCTCGTCGCGCGTGGCGCCGGTGTCCTCGATCGTATCGTGGAGGAGCGCGGTCGCGATCGTCGCGTCGTCGAGACGCATTTCGGCGAGGATGGCCGCGACTTCGAGGGGATGGGAAAAATACGGTGCGCCGGAGGCGCGCTTTTGGTTGCCATGGGCTTTCATGGCGTAAACGTAGGCGCGGTTCAGCAAAGCTTCGTCCGCGCCGGGCTCGTAACTCTTTACGCGCTCGACCAGCTCGTATTGGCGGGTCATAGGCTCAGCCTAACATAGAAGGCGGCATCGCTTGCATGCGATGGAACAGCGCCCGCCTTCGATCCGGCTGGGCAGGCCTTAGCGCGAGCGCGGACCCGCATTGGAGCCATCTGACGGTGCCTGGCTTGCCATGCGGCGCAGCAGCTCCTCTTCGGACATCTTATCGATCGCTGTGTCGGACGACGGATCATCCTGGGCAAGCACGGGCATCCTCGGGTCGGCGGAGAGCATCGGCACGGCGTCCGCCTCGGGCTCATCCACTTCGACATATTTTTGCATGGAATGGATGAAGTCTTCCTTCAGATCTTCCGGCGACACCTTCTTATCGGCGATCTCGCGGAGCGCGACGACGGGGTTCTTGTCGTTGTCCCGCTGCACGGCGATGTCGGCGCCGGCGGAAATCATCCGGGCGCGGTGGCTGGCGAGCAGAACGAGCTCGAAACGGTTTTCGATCTTGTCGACGCAATCCTCGACGGTGACGCGAGCCATCGGCTGATCCCTTGTGTCAGATTTGGCGAATTTGAGCCTGTTTAGGCGGTTCGCGGCCGGCTGGCAAGGGATGGGGTCGTCACAGGCGCTTGAGAATTTGCCCTCCGCCGCCGTCCTTCAGCGTGCGCAAGAGGTCGCGCCCGCTTCGTTTGAGGCTGGGGTGGCGCCAGTCGGGGGCGACATCCAGCAACGGCCGAAGCACGAACGGCCGCAGATGCGCCAAAGGGTGGGGCAGGACGAGCGGCCTCCGGCCCGCGCGCGTGTAGCGTTTCGCAGCACGGGGCCCGTGGGTGACGAGACCCTTATAGTCGATGATATCGATGTCCAGGCTGCGCGGGCCCCAGGGCTTGCCGCCGCGCCGTCCCGCCTCGGCCTCGATCTGCTTCAGTGTCCGCAGCAGCGCCTGGGGCGGCAAGCTTGTCTGCACCTTTGCGGCCGCGTTGACATAAGGCGGTTGTCCAGCCGGCCCCACTGCCTCGGTGGCGTAAAAAGGCGATACCGCTTCGACGGTAACCCCGCGCTTCGCAAGCTCTTCGAACGCGCGGCGTAGGGTTTCCGGAGGAGTTCCCCAGGAACCCGGAAAATTCCCCCCCAAAGCTACCAGGATGCTGCGACGTGTGGGCAATTGCGTCGGCCTATGTGCGTTCTTATGTTCAGGACAGCACCCGGTGTAACGATTTTTCGGGCGCGCTAATCTTTGCTCTCAACGCGTTATTCTAGTGATTGGAGCTTGCATGAATTTTTATCCAACCGAGCGTGTTGCGCTCTTCATTGACGGCGCCAACCTCTATGCCACCGCCAAGGCGCTTACCTTCGACATCGATTACAAGCGCCTGCTTGCGCTCTTTCGCAGCAAGGGTCAGCTCGTGCGCGCGCTTTACTACACCGCGCTCGTCGATGACCAGGAGTATTCCTCAATCCGCCCGCTGATCGATTGGCTCGATTACAACGGCTACACCATGGTGACAAAGCCAACCAAGGAGTTCATCGACGCGACGGGCCGCCGCAAGATCAAAGGGAACATGGATATCGAGCTTGCGGTCGACGCGATGGAGCTTGCGGATCATCTCGACCACATCGTCCTTTTCTCCGGCGACGGCGACTTCCGCTCCCTGGTGGAGGCGTTGCAGCATAAGGGCAAGCGCGTCAGCGTCGTCTCGACCCTGACGACGACACCGCCGATGGTCGCAGACGAGCTTCGCCGCCAAGCCGATCAGTTCATCGACCTCGCCAATCTGGAAAAAGAGATCGGGCGCGACCCGGCCGACCGGCCGCAGCGTGAGCCGCGGCGCCGGCCCGAGCCGGAAGGTCCGCTCGATGAGTTCGAGGCGGCAGACCTGATCGAGACGTAGGCGCGGAGATTTCTTTCGCCGCCGTCCTCCTCTAGGCATAGGCGGATGCAACCCGTGCCCGCGCAAGCCTTGCCTCCCGAGCCCGACCGGGACTGCCCGCTCTGTCCCCGGCTCGTCGCCTTTCGCGCGCGCAACAGGGAAATCTTTCCCGGCTGGTACAACGGCGCGGTGCCATCGTTCGGTCGGGGGGATGCGCGGCTCCTGATCGTCGGTCTGGCGCCTGGGCTGAAAGGCGCCAACCGCACCGGACGTCCCTTCCTCGGCGATTACGCCGGCGAGCTTCTCTACCGGACGCTTCTGACCGCCGGCCTCGCGCGCGGCGAGCATGACGTCACCGCGCCGGAGCGGTTGCAGCTCGTGGACTGCATAATCTCCAATGCCGTGCGCTGCGTGCCGCCTGCGAACAAGCCCCTCCCCGCCGAGGTTCTCACGTGCCGGCAGTTCCTGATCGGGCGCATGCAGGCGCTTCCCAACTTAAGTGTCCTGCTCGCGCTCGGCCGGATCGCGCATGATACGGTGCTCGACGCCTTCGGCGTCAAACGGAGCGACTACCCGTTCGGCCATGGCGCGCGGCACGAACTTCCGATCGGGCTCACCCTTTTCGACAGCTATCACTGCTCCCGGCAGAACACGAACACCGGACGCCTCACGCCCGAGATGTTCGAGGCCGTGTTTGCTGAGATCACGGCGCTTCTCGCGGCGTCCCCCTCCTGACATTCCTTGTGGCGGGGCGGCAAACCGGGCATCCTCCAAGGCGGAGACCTGGTGGATTTCCGCGTGAGTAAGACCATGGCCGCGACGTTAGAGATCTCGCCGAACAAGGTCGGATACGTCATCGTCAAGGCGCGCGAATATGGCGCGAAGGTTGGTGCGTGGGACGATAGCGCCACGTCCGATCATGACGCCGATTCCATTCTCGAGGATTTCACCGACGATCCGACGCGCGCCGAGCTCAAGGAGTTCATCGCCGGCCTTAACGAGGATGAGCAGGTGAGCCTCGTCGCCCTCGCCTGGATCGGGCGCGGGTCCTACGGCCCCGATGAACTTGAGGAGGCGCTCGAGACCGCCCGCGCCGAGCGCGTCAACCGTACCGAGGAGTATTTGCTCGGCATGGCCATGCTGCCTGACTATCTGGAGGAGGCGCTCGACCGCCTCGGCTACTCCGTTGAAGACGCTGAGGACGACTCGCTCTGAAGCGCGGACAGCACTTCGCCCGCATGCGTCGCGGGATCCTCGATCGGGAAGAAGACGCGCTCGATGACACCGTCAAGGATGACGAGGGTTGCGCGCGTGAGATAGATCACGCCGCCCGTCGCGAAGGTCGGCAGGTCGAGTGCTGAAGTTAAGTCTCCCGCGGCGTCGCTGAGGATGGGGAACGGCAGGTCAAGCCGATGCACCATCTCGATCTGATAGTCGGAGGTCTGACGGCTCAGCCCATAGAGGTTGATTCCCAGACGCGCGAAGTCGGGCATGCGATCGCGAAAGCCCGTGAGCTCCGGCGTGGAGCCGTGGGCGCCGGGAATATCGTCCCAACGCGGCGGATTGGGCTGGCCCGGCCTGCCGGTCCAGGGATAGACCGCAAGCACGCTGCGGCCCGTGCACGTCGCAAGGGAGAGTTCCGTGCCGTCGGTCGTCGGCAATGTGATGTCCGGAAGCTTCGCACCGGCGCGAAGGTGTGCCACCTGCGGCCTCAACCCTTCTCGCGCATGATGCGGCCCTTCTGCCGCTGCCAATCGCGCTTCTTCTCGGTCTCGCGCTTGTCGTGCAGCTTCTTGCCCTTCGCCAGCCCGAGCTCGACCTTGGCGATGCCGCGCGGATTGAAATAGAGGCGGAGCGGCACGACCGTCATGCCTTGGCGCTGGATGGCGCCCGCAAGGCGACCCATCTCCTTCCGGTGCAGCAGGAGCTTGCGCGGCCGCGTTGGCGAATGGTTCTCGCGGCCGGACTGCTTGTACTCGGCGATGTGCGCGTTGATGAGAAAGAGCTCGCCGCGTTCGTCGGACGCGTAGGCATCGGCGATCGTCGCCTTGCCGGTGCGCAGCGATTTCACCTCGGAGCCGAGCAGCACGATGCCGGCCTCCACCGTCTCTTCGATGGCGTAGTTGAAGCGCGCTTTCCTGTTCTCGGCGACGACCTTCCTGCCGTCACCGCTCTTGGCAGCCATCTCACATTCACCGTCGAGTTAAACGAGCGCGAGGCCGACAACCGCCAACGCTTCGTCGACCTTCTTGCGCGATGCCGCGGAGATCGGCGCAAGGGGCAGCCGCGTCTCCTCGGTGCACAGCCCAAGCTTGAAGCAGGCATATTTGACCGGGCCGGGATTGGATTCCACGAACAGCGCGTCATG
>DASQLK010000061.1:0-4751 GCA_035630055.1 Methyloceanibacter sp.
CGGCTTCATGTCCGCGGGCTTCCTGCCCAACGCGCCGGCCCAAGCCTTGCCGAAAATCGCATACCAGGCCCAGCTTGCGAGAAACCCGGCCACGGCTGCTGCCGCGACGGCGATGTAGTTGAGCGGCTCTACCTGCATGTCATCCCCCTAGGCAGTCAGGCCTGCGGCGGGGTCTTGAGCCCCGCCTTGCGGCAAACAATGTTCCATTCGCTTGGGCTCACGGGCTGCACCGAGAGGCGCGAGTTCCGCACCAGTACCATGTCCTTGAGCTTGGGATCGGCCTTGATCTCGGTCAGTGTCACCGGCGTCGGCAGGTCCATGATAGCGGCAACATCCACGCACTCCCAAGCTTCGTCGGTGGAGTCGGGATGCGCTTCCTTGACCACTTTGACGATGCCGACAGCCTGCCGCTCCTCGCCGGAATGATAGAACAGCCCGAGATCGCCGCGCTTCATCGCGCGCATGTGATTGCGCGCCTGGAAGTTGCGCACGCCGTCCCACTCGGCGCCCTTGGCGCCTTCCTTTTTCTGCTGCGCCCAAGACCACGCCTCGGGTTCGGATTTGAAGAGCCAGTAGGCCATGGGAGTGTGATCCCCTTTCAGGAATCTTTGCGCGTATTCTTCATGGTCCACAGCCAGGGGCGGATGTCGACCTTGGCGAACAATCCCACCTTGGCGAACGGATCCTCGTCGGCGATCTGCTGCGCCGCCTCGAGCGACGGCGCGTCCACCACGATGAGGCTACCTGTCATGGTAATGCCGTCGCGCTCGGTAAAAGGACCCGCGAGGATGAGCGTGTCGCCGAGCCCCTGAAGATAAGCGACATGCTCCGGCCGGTTCTGTTTGCGCACGGCGAGACTGTCCGGCTTGTCGATGCAGATCACGGCGAAGAGCATGGCCATTCCCTTTCCCGCCGAAGCTATTGCTCCGCTTTTAGGCTGTCCATATGGGCAAACGTCTCAGGTCTCGGACCGCAGCGGCCGCGCGAGCAGCGCCCCGATCGCCTCATCGACGGTAGCTTGGCCGGAAATCACCGCATGGACGGCTTGCGCAATGGGCATCTCGATGTTGCGCGCCGTAGCGATCTCGACCACCGCGCCGGCGGTGTACAGGCCCTCCGTGACGGAATAACGCGGCTTCAGCACTTCGCCGAGACTGCGTCCCTGACCGAGCGCATAGCCTAATGACATGTTGCGCGACTGCGAGCTGCCGCATGTCAGGATAAGGTCGCCGAGTCCTGATAGCCCGGTCAGCGTCTCGCGCCGCGCACCGAATGACAGCGCAAAGCGCATCATCTCCGCAAAGCCGCGTGTCACGAGCGCAGCCTGTGCGCTCGCGCCGAGCGCCTTGCCGGCGACGATGCCGGCGCCGATGGCATAGACGTTCTTGATCGCCCCGCCGATCTGCGCGCCGATCACGTCGCTGCTCCAGTAGCAGCGGAAGGGCGGGTGGCTCAGCGCATGCGCCAACGCTTCGCCGAGCGCTTCATCCGCCGTTGCGAGCGTGAGCGCCGCCGGACGGCCGTCGGCGACCTCGCTTGCGAAACTCGGTCCCGAAAGCACGGCGAGTTGCGCGGCCGGCACGTTCTCGCCGACGATCTGCGACAGCAGCTTCCCCGTCCCCTGTTCGATGCCCTTCGCGCAGATGACGAGCGGCTCGCCTGCCTTCACATAGGCGGCAAGCTCGGCGGTGATGCCGCGCACATGCTGCGCCGGCGTGACAATGAGGAGGACATCGCAAGTGGCGACCTCGTTGAAGCGCGCGGTCGCCTCGATGCCGGGATCCAGGGTGACGCCGGGAAGATAGGTGGTGTTGCGGTGGCGGGTGTTGATGTCGTCGAGCGTCTCAGGCTCGTAGGCCCAGATGAGAACGTCGCGGCCGGCGCGTCGCGCCGTGATGGCCAGCGCTGTCCCCCAGGCTCCCGCGCCAACAATGCCGACCGATTGAAAGGCCATTCGCTTCCCCCAAGACAGGGTCTAAGTCCCGCGGACCTTCGCCTCAAGCGGAAAGGTCCAGCCGCTGGTTGTCTAAGCCTTCACGCCCGCTCCGGCCGCCGCAGGCGCGTCCGGATCGAGCGGCCAGCGCGCGCGTGCAGGCGCGTCAAGCTTGTCCGTAAGCCCCAGCGCGAGCCGCTCAGCCCCGGCCCAGGCGATCATGGCGGCATTATCGGTGCAGAGTGCGGGCGGTGGTACCACCAAGTTATAACCGCGCTCTGCCGCGACCTTGGTCAGCGCCCCTTTGAGCCGCTGATTGGCTGCGACGCCCCCGGCGACCACGAGCATGCGCGGCGCGGCCTCGCCCAAGCGGTCCTCGTAAAGCGCCATCGCCACGGATGTCCGGTCCACGAGCACGTCCGCGACCGCCTCCTGGAAGCTGAAGCAGAGATCGGCGACGTCCTTCCCTGAGAGCGGCGCGCGCGCCATCGCCTCATGCCGCAACGCCGTCTTGAGGCCGGCAAGGGAGAAATGCGGTTCCGGGCGGCCTAGCATCGGCCGTGGCAGCCTTATTTCGTTGTGTCCCTTGCGCGCCTCCGCCTCGACGGCGGGGCCCCCGGGGTAATCGAGGCCGAGCAGCTTCGCCGCCTTGTCGAAGGCCTCGCCCAGCGCATCGTCGAGGGTGGTGCCAAGCCTCTCATAGCTGCCCACCCCTTTGACGATGAGAAGCTGCGTATGGCCGCCGGAAACGAGCAGCAGCAGATAGGGCGGCCTCAGGCTGTCGGTCAGGCCCGGCGTCAGGGCATGGGCCTCGAGGTGATTGATGGCGAGAAACGGCAGTTCGCAGGCGAGCGCCAGCGCCTTTCCGGTCGTCAGTCCGACAATGAGGCCGCCGACAAGTCCGGGTCCGGCAGTCGCCGCGATACCGTCCAGCCCGCCGAAGTCCGTATCGGCCTCGGCAAGAGCCTGCCGGATCAGGCCGTCCAAGAGGTCCACATGCGCGCGTGCCGCGATCTCGGGAACCACGCCGCCATAAGCCTTGTGCAGGTCGAGTTGGGACCGCACGATGTTGGAAAGAATCGTGCCCTTGCCGTCCGGCGTTCGCCGCACGACCGCGGCCGCGGTCTCGTCGCAGCTCGTCTCGATGCCGAGAACGGTAAGGCTATGACGGGTTAAGTGCGCCATCGCCCCCTTATAGGGCGCTCGGAGGATTGAAGGGAAAGCTGGATCGGGCCATTAATGCGGTCAGGACGCTTTTCCGCTGATGCCGCTCGCTTCGGGGCGCAAGGAGTATGTTTTTGCCCGCCTCTCCGCTTTTGATCGGCACACGCGGCAGCCCGCTCGCCCTCTGGCAGGCCGAGCACGTGCGCGACCTCCTGCGCGAGAGCCTCGGGCTGGACGCGCCTGAGATCGCCCTTAAGCCCATCACCACCTCCGGTGACCGCATTCAGGATCAGCCCTTGCGCGAGCTCGGCGGCAAGGGTCTCTTCACCAAGGAGATCGATGCAGCGCTGCTCCGCGGTGATGTGGCCCTCGCGGTCCACTCCATGAAGGATCTCCCTACCGAACTGCCCGAGGGTATCGTGATCGGCGCGGTGCTGCCGCGCCATGAGGTGCGCGATGCCTTTATCAGTAACGCGGCGGCGACTCTGGCTGACCTTCCGCCCGGCGCGGTGGTCGGCACGGCATCGCTGCGCCGGCAGGCACAAGTGCGAAAGCTGCGGCCCGATCTTCGCGTCACCGATTTTCGCGGCAATGTCGAGACGCGCATTCGCAAGCTGGAGGAGGGCGCAGCCGACGCCACGCTCCTGTCCATGGCGGGCCTCGACAGGCTGGGTCTCGCCGATCGCGCGACCTGCGTTCTCGCCACCGACGAGATGCTGCCCGCCGTGGCGCAAGGTGCCATCGGCATCGCCTGCCGCGCCGACGATGCGGAGACCCTTGCCATCCTCCTGCCTCTGAACGACCCCGCCTCCGCAACGAGCGTGGCTTGCGAGCGCGCCTTCCTGACGCGCCTCGATGGCTCCTGCCGCACGCCAATCGCGGGCCTCGCCGAGATCGCGAATGGGTCGCTGCGGTTTCGCGGCATGATCCTCACCCCGGACGGCAGCGAGTGGCATGAGATCGCGCTGACGGGGCCGGTGGAGGACGCCGTTCGTATCGGGACCGGGGCTGGCGATGATCTCCTCGGCCGCGCCGGCCCAAACTTCCTTTCCAATCTCGCCTGATGCGCCTTCTCGTCACGCGGCCTGAGGATGACGCGGCCCTCCAGGCTGCGGCGCTCACATCGCGCGGCCACGAAGTTTTTCTCGCGCCCCTGTTGCAGATCGAATTGGCGCAGCCGCCCCTCGATCTTGAAAACGTGCAGGCGGTGATTGTCACGAGCCGCAATGCCTTGCGCGCCCTTGAGCGTCATCCGCAGAAGGACGCGCTGCTCCAGCTTCCGGTCTTTGCCGTTGGCGAAGCGACCGCGCGGGGAGCGAACGGCATGGGCTTTCGTGAGATTGCGGTGGGGCCTGGCAACGGAGCCGGCCTTGCCGAAGTGATCCGAGACAGTGCCGAACCTGTGCGGGGCGCCCTTCTTCACCTCTCCGGCCAGGATCTTGCCTTCGACCTCGCCGCGGCGCTTCCCGACTACGAGCTTCGCCGCGCGGTGATGTACCGTGCAGTCCCCGCCGAAGACCTGCCTGGTAAAATTCCGCAACTTGTGAGGGAAGGAAAGCTTGACGGTGCGATCCTGATGTCGCCTCGCACCGCCGCGACATTCGTTTCGCTTCTGCGCGGCCACGACCTATTGGAACCGGCCGCCCGCCTTATT
>DASQLK010000062.1:0-7100 GCA_035630055.1 Methyloceanibacter sp.
GGCCGAAGGCGGCGACACCTATCAGCCGGTCGTGACACTCAACGGCTGGACCCTGCCCTATCGGCGCAATGGCGACTGGAAGGAGTTCCATCTCCTCGCGGAAGAGGTGACGCGGGAGATCGCTCCCGGCATGACGGTCAAACTGTGGGGCTATAACGGGCAATCGCCAGGACCCACGCTGGAAGCGGTCGAAGGCGACAAGGTCCGCATCTTCGTGACGAACCGGCTGCCGGAGCATACGAGCGTGCACTGGCACGGCATGCTGGTGCCGAACGGCATGGACGGCGTCGGCGGGCTGACGCAGCCGCATATCCCCCCGGGCAAGACCTTCGTCTACGAGTTCGTGCTGACCCGCAGCGGCAGCTTCATGTATCACCCGCATTCCGACGAGATGGTGCAGATGGCGATGGGGATGATGGGAACGTTCGTGGTGCATCCAAAAGATCCGAGCTTCCGCCCGGTCGATCGCGACTTCGCCTTCGTGATGAGCGCCTACCGTTTCGATCCCGGCACATCACTGCCGCAGGTGGCAGAGATGACGGACTTCAATACCTGGACATTCAACGCGCGGGCCTTCCCCGGCATCGACGTGCTGCCGGTGCGGCGCGGCGACCGGGTTCGCATCCGCATCGCCAATCTCACCATGACGTCGCATCCGATCCATTTGCACGGGCACCATTTCAGGGTGTCCTGCACGGACGGCGGCTGGGTGCCGGAGACCGCGCAATGGGCGGAGAGCACGGTCAACGTCCCGGTCGGGTCGATCCGCGCGGTCGATTTCATTGCCGACGCGGCGGGCGATTGGGCATTCCACTGCCACAAATCGCACCATACGATGAACGCCATGGGACATGACGTCGTCACAGCCATCGGCCTGAAGCCGCGGGATCTGCAAAGCGCACTAAACCATGCGTCGCCTGGCGCGATGGCCATGGGCACCTCCGGCATGGCCGACATGGCGAGTATGGCGATGCCGCTCCCTCCGAACACACTGCCGATGATGACCGGCACCGGACCGTTCGGGCCGATCGAGATGGGCGGCATGTTCACGGTCATGAAGGTTCGCGAGGACCTCGCGCCGGGCGACTATACCGATCCCGGCTGGTACAAGCACCCGCCGGGCACGGTCGCCTATGAGGTGAAGACGAGCGACGCCGGAGACGCCGAGACGGCCCCTCCCCCATCACACGAGCATCATTCGCATCACTGAGGGTTCCATGAGCATCAAGCAATCCGCCGTTCTTCTCACCGCCACGCTATTGCTCTGCGGCGCCGCGACCGCCCATGAGGAAGCGACGGGGATCGTGAAAGAGCGCATGGATTTGATGAAGCGCCAGCGCGACGACATGAAGATCATCGGCGACATGGCGAAAGAGAAGACGCCCTACGATGCCGCCAAGGCCGGGGCGGCAGCACGCGATATCGGCGAGACGTCGAAGAAAATCCCGGAGCAGTTCCCGGAGGGCAGCGGCGGCCATCCGAGCGAGGCGCTGCCGGCGGTGTGGGAAGATTTCGATCGGTTCAGCAAGCTTGCGGGCGATCTGGAGACGAAGGCGCAGGCCCTCGACCAAGCGATCGCCGCCGGCGGGGATTGGAAGCCCCAATTCCAGGCCGTCACCGACGGCTGCAAGGCCTGCCATCAAGACTTCCGCGCCAAGAAGAAGAACTGACGCGGGGGCGCGGGGTGTGACGAATACGCCATTCATTCATAGGATTGGCGTAAGATCGCCGCTGCTCCGGCCGGACCCTATGCGCCATGCTTGAAAAGCTCGAATTCATCCTAGCGCTCGCCAGGGAGCGGCATTTCGGTCATGCCGCCGAGGCCTGCGGCGTGAGCCAGCCGACCTTCTCCGCCGGTATCAAGCAGCTCGAAGAGGCGATGGGCGTTCTGCTGGTGCAGCGCGGCTCCCGCTTCCAGGGCTTCACGCCGGAAGGCGAGCGCGTGCTCGACTGGGCGCGGCGCATCGTCGGCGATACGCGCGCCATGCGGCAGGAGATCGATTCTCTGAAGCATGGTCTGACGGGGCATATCCGCATGGCGGCGATCCCCACAGCGCTGCCGATGTGCGCCATGATCACCACACCCTACCGAGCGCGGCATCCCAACGTCTCCTTCACCATCCTGTCGCGGACCTCGATCAAGGTTCTGGGCCTTCTTGAGAATCTGGAGATCGACGCCGGCATCACCTATCTCGACAACGAGCCGCTCGGGCGGGTGAAGACCGTACCGCTCTACACCGAGCAATACCGTCTGCTGATTTCCTCCGACAGTCCGCTTGGTCATCGCGACGCGGTGACCTGGGCCGAGGTCGCGCAAGTCCCGCTCTGCCTCTTGACGCCTGACATGCAGAACCGGCGGATCATAGACAGCGTGCTACGCGACACAGGCGCGGAAGTGGCGCCGACGCTGGAATCCGATTCGATGATCGTGCTCTTCACCCACGTGCGGACCGGACGTTGGGCGAGTGTCATGCCCGCCTTGCTGGCAGAAGGTCTCGGTCTCACGGAGAAGGTGCGCGCGATCCCGATCGTCGAGCCCGAGATCACGCATTCCATCGGGCTCGTCGTGCCGCATCGCGACCCGCTGACGCCGTCGATCAATGCGTTGTTCAATGAGGCAAAACAGCTCGCGCCAATGCTCAACGCGGGACGCGTCCCGATTCCCTGAGGTTCGATCGGGATTCCTGATCGACCGATAGGAAATTGAAATCAAAGCGATTTTTGCCCGATCGCGATTGCTTCAGGGGCTTCCCGACATCATATTAAGAAGAGTTCGAGGGCCACGATTTTCGATCAGGAATCCCGATCGGACAATGGTCCCGCTTTATTGATTCAGTTGACCTTTTTCTTCAGGTTGGCTGCGACAATCGTGAAGGCTGGGCATGCCGATTTACGAACCCTTCAACGCCGAGCGTGCGCAAGAAATCATCGCGCGACATCGCCATCGCGACGGCGCCGCGTTGCCGATCTTCCATGAGTTCCAGGCGACGTTCGGGTGCGTACCGAACGAGGCGGTGGTGCTAACCGCAGAGGCGCTCAACCTGTCGCGCGCCGAGATGCACGGCACGGTCACGTTCTATCACGACTTCCGCAAGACCCCGCCTGGACGCCGCGTGCTCAAGATCTGCCGGGCCGAAGCTTGCCAGGCCGCCGGCGGCGACAAACTCGCCGCACGCGCCGAGGAGAAGCTTGGCGTGGAGATGGGCGGGACGACGATCGACGAGCGCGTGACGCTGGAGGCCGTCTACTGTCTTGGGCTGTGCCATTCCTCGCCAGCGGCCATGCTGGAGAACCGCGTCTACGGCATGCTCGACGAAGAAAGGCTCGACGCCGTTCTGAAGGAAGCGCAGGCATGACCGTGCGCGTTTACATTTCCCGCGACTCCGGCGCGCTCTGCGTAGGCGCTGAAGAGGTCGCGACCAAGCTCCGCGAGGAGGCCGAGCGGCGCGGTCTCGCCATCGACATCGTGCGCACCGGCTCGCGCGGCATGTATTGGCTCGAGCCGCTTGTCGAGATCGGCACCGAGCGCGGCCGCATCGGCTACGGGCCGGTCGCAGTCAAGGACATCGACGGCCTGCTCGACGCCGGCTTCCTGCAAGGCGGCAACCATGCCAAGGGCCTCGGCCTTGTCGAGGACATCCCCTTCTTCAAAAACCAGACCCGCCTCACCTTCGCCCGCGTCGGGATCACCGATCCGCGCTCGGTTGCGGATTATCGCGCCCATGACGGCTATGCGGGCCTCATGAAGGCGATCGAGGTGGGACCAGAGACAATCATCGAACAGGTCACCACCTCGGGCTTGCGCGGCCGCGGCGGCGCCGGTTTTCCCACGGGCATCAAGTGGAAGACCGTATCGCAGACCATCGCGGCGCAGAAATATATCGTGTGCAACGCCGACGAAGGCGATTCCGGGACGTTCGCTGACCGCATGATCATGGAGGGCGATCCGTTCGTTCTGATCGAGGGCATGACGATTGCCGGAATCGCCGTGGGCGCCACCTACGGCTACATCTACATCCGCTCGGAATACCCGCACTCCGTGGAAGCGATGGAGATCGCGATCGAACAGGCCCGCAAAGCGGGCATGCTCGGCCGCAACATCGCCGGCTCGGAATATACGTTCGACATGGAAGTGCGCGTCGGCGCCGGCGCTTATGTGTGCGGCGAGGAGACGTCGCTCTTGGAGAGCGTCGAGGGCAAGCGCGGCGAGGTGCGGGCGAAGCCCCCTCTCCCCGCCCATATCGGTCTGTTCGGCAAGCCGACCGTGATCAACAACGTGTTGTCGCTCGCCTCCGTGCCGATCATCATGGATAAAGGCGGCGAGTTTTACCGCGATTACGGCATGGGCCGGTCGCGCGGCACGATGCCGATCCAGCTTGCCGGCAATATCAAGCATGGCGGCCTCTACGAGACGGCGTTCGGCATTACGCTCGGCGCGCTCGTCGACGACATCGGCGGCGGCACGCGCTCCGGCCGCCCGGTGCGGGCGGTGCAGGTAGGCGGGCCGCTCGGCGCCTATTTCCCCCGCGCGCTGTTCGACACGCCGTTCGACTACGAGGCGTTCACCGCCGCGGACGGGCTGATCGGGCATGGCGGCATCGTCGTTTTCGACGACACCGTGGACATGGCGAAGATGGCCCGCTTCGCCATGGAATTCTGCGCGATCGAATCCTGCGGCAAGTGCACGCCCTGCCGTATCGGCTCGGCGCGCGGCATGGAGCTGATGGACAAGATCGTGGCCGGCGAGGAGCGCGCGGCGAACCTGCTGGTCCTGGAAGACCTCTGCAATACCATGAAATTTGGATCCCTTTGCGCGCTCGGCGGGTTTACCCCTTACCCGGTGATGAGCGCGCTCACCCATTTCCCGGAAGATTTCGGCGCCGAGCCAAAGCGCCTGCAAGCTGCTGAATGAGGAAACGACCATGTCGCTAATTCAGGAAATCGATTACGGCACGCCGCCGTCCAAATCGGTCAAGACCGTCAATCTCACGATCGACGGCGTTCCCGTCAGCGTGCCGGAAGGCACGTCGGTGATGCGCGCCGCCATGGACATGGGAACGCAGATCCCGAAGCTCTGCGCGACCGACATGCTGGACGCGTTCGGCTCATGCCGCCTCTGTCTCGTCGAGATCGAAGGCCGCGCCGGTGCGCCCGCCTCCTGCACGACCCCGGTCGGCGAAGGCATGGTGGTGCATACGCAGACCGACCGGCTGAAGCGCCTGCGCAAGGGCGTGATGGAACTCTATATCTCCGAGCATCCGCTCGACTGCCTGACCTGCTCGGCAAACGGCGACTGCGAGCTGCAGGACATGGCGGGCGCGGTGGGCTTGCGCGAAGTGCGCTACGGCTATGACGGCGATCGCCACCCCAATCCCGGCATCGACGCGACCAACCCCTATTTCACCTACGAGCCCTCCAAGTGCATCGTCTGCTCGCGCTGCGTGCGCGCCTGCGAGGAGGTGCAAGGCACCTTCGCGCTGACAATCGCCGGCCGCGGCTTCGATTCCGTCGTGTCGCCGAGCATGGAGGAGCCGTTCATCTCCTCCGAATGCGTGTCCTGCGGCGCATGCGTGCAAGCCTGCCCGACCGCGACGCTGAACGAGAAGTCGGTCATCGAGATCGGCACGCCGGAGCATTCGGTCGTCACCACGTGCGCCTATTGCGGCGTCGGCTGCGCCTTCAAGGCGGAGATGCGCGGCGAGGAAGTCGTCCGCATGCTGCCGTACAAAGACGGTAAGGCGAACGAAGGCCATTCCTGCGTGAAGGGCCGCTTCGCATGGGGCTATGCCACGCACAAGGACCGCATGCTGAAGCCGATGATCCGCGCGAAGACCACCGATCCGTGGCAGGAGGTCTCGTGGGAAGAGGCGATCAACCACGCGGCGTCCGAGTTCAAGCGCATCCAGGCGAAATATGGCCGCGACTCCGTCGGCGGCATCACGTCGTCGCGCTGCACGAACGAGGAAACCTATCTCGTGCAGAAGCTGGTGCGCGCGGCATTCGGCAATAATAACGTCGACACCTGTGCCCGCGTCTGCCACTCACCGACCGGCTATGGCCTCAAGGCGACGCTCGGCACGTCCGCCGGCACGCAGGACTTCGCCTCGGTCGACCATTGCGATGTCATCATGGTGATCGGTGCCAACCCGACCGACGCGCATCCTGTGTTCGGATCGCGCATGAAGGCGCGACTGCGCGCGGGCGCGAAACTGATCATCGTCGATCCGCGCCAGATCGATCTCGTGCGGTCGCCGCATGTGCAGGCGAACTATCACCTGCAGCTCAAGCCCGGCACCAACGTCGCCATCATCAACGCCATCGCGCATGTGGTGGTGACGGAAGGTCTCCTCGATGAGGCCTATGTCCGTGAGCGCTGCGAACTGCCGGAATTCGAGAGCTGGGCGCGCTTCATCGCCGAGGACAGGCATTCGCCGGAGGCGATGGAAGAGATCACCGGCGTTCCCGCCGCGGATGTGCGCGCAGCGGCGCGGCTCTACGCCACCGGCGGCAATGCCGCGATCTATTACGGCCTCGGCGTCACCGAGCACAGCCAGGGCTCGACCATGGTCATGGGCATGGCGAACCTCGCGATGGCGACCGGCAATATCGGCCGCATCGGCGTGGGCGTGAACCCCTTACGCGGCCAGAACAACGTGCAAGGCTCCTGCGACATGGGCTCCTTCCCGCACGAGTTCACCGGCTATCGCCACGTTTCCGACGACGCCACGCGGCAGATGTTCGAGACGTTCTGGGGCCGGCCGCTGTCCGGCGAGCCTGGCTTGCGAATCCCCAACATGCTGGACGCGGCTGTCGGCGGCGAGTTCAAAGGCCTTTACATCCAGGGCGAGGACATCGCCCAGTCGGATCCGGACACGAAGCATGTCACCGCCGGCCTCGATGCCATGGAATGCGTGGTGATCCAGGACCTGTTCCTGAACGAGACCGCGAAATACGCCCATGTCTTCCTGCCGGGCGCGTCGTTCCTGGAGAAGGACGGCACCTTCACCAACGCCGAGCGCCGCATCAGCCGCGTGCGCAAGGTGATGCAGCCGCTGGCGGGCGTCGGCGACTGGGAGGCGACCGTGATGCTCGCCAAGGCG
>DASQLK010000063.1:0-3250 GCA_035630055.1 Methyloceanibacter sp.
GCCTTCGTGCCGAGTGGCCTAAGTGAGGCGTCGCCCTGGTATCTGAACCTGTTCGAAAATCCTCTCACCGTCCAATTCAATCATCGCATGTTGGGCTACGTCGTCGCCGCGGCGGCCATCGCGCAGTCCCTGTGGTACGCTTTTCGCGGCTGGGGCTCGCCGCTCGCGATCAGCGCTCTCATGCTCGCATGCGCCGCTCTCTTGCAGGCGGTGATCGGCGTCTGGACGTTGCTGCTCGCGGTTCCCATCGAGCTTGGGCTCGCCCATCAGGCCGGAGCCATCGCAGTCTTCGTCGCCGCGCTCTATCATTTCTGGCGCGCCACGCGCTCGCCCGTCTTGCAGACCTCGCGCCGTCAGGTTGCCGCCAAGGCCTGATCCAAATCCGCGATGATGTCGCTGACGTCTTCCAGGCCGATCGACAGCCGCACCACGTCCGGTCCTGCGCCGGCGCGCACGCGGTCCTCGTCGGCGAGTTGACGGTGGGTGGTGGAGGCGGGGTGGATGATGAGGCTGCGCGTATCGCCGAGATTGGCGAGATGGCTGAAGAGCTTCACCTGGCTGACGAGCTTGATGCCGGCGTCATATCCGCCCTTCAGGCCGAAGGTGAAGACGGATCCCGCACCCTTCGGGCAATAGCGCTTCGCGAGCTTGTGGAACGCGTTGTCCGGCAAGCCCGCATAGTTCACCCACGCGACCTTGTCATGGTGTGACAGCCACTCGGCTACGGCTTGCGCATTGTCGCAATGCCTCTGCATGCGTAACGGCAGCGTCTCGATGCCGTTGATGATCAGGAAAGCGTTGAAGGGGGAAATCGCGGGTCCCAAGTCGCGCAGCGCAAGAACACGCGCGGCAATGGCGAAGGCGAAGTCCCCGAAAGTCTCAGCGAGCGTAATGCCGTGATAGCTGGCGCTCGGCTCCGACAACGCCGGATAGCGCCCGCTGCCCATCCAATCGAACGTGCCGCCATCGACGATGATTCCGCCGATGGAGTTGCCGTGTCCGCCGAGAAATTTCGTCAGCGAATGCACCACGATGTCCGCGCCATAGTCGAACGGGCGCAGGAGGTACGGCGTCGCCAACGTGTTGTCGACGATGAGGGGGATGCCCGCCTCCTTCGCGACCTTCGCCACCGCTTCGATGTCGGTGATGATGCCACCGGGATTGGCAATGGATTCGACGAAGATGGCCTTCGTCTTCGGCGTCAGCGCGGCGCGAAACGACTCCGCGTCCGTCGTATCCGCCCAACGCACGGTCCAACCGCATTTGTTGAAAGAATAGCCGAACTGGTTGATGGAGCCGCCATAGAGTTGGCGCGCGGCGATGAACTCGTCGCCGGCCTCCAGCAGCGTGTGAAACACGACGAGCTGCGCGGCGTGGCCCGATGCTACCGCCAAGGCTGCGGTGCCCCCCTCGAGTGCTGCGACCCGTTCCTCCAATACCGCATGGGTCGGATTCATGATGCGCGTATAGACATTGCCGAACGTCTCCAGATTGAAGAGCGCCGCGGCATGGTCCGCGTCGTCGAACACAAAGGAGGTCGTCTGGTAAATGGGTGTAATCCGCGCGCCGGTCGCGGCGTCGGGCTGCGCGCCGGCATGAATGGCAAGTGTATTGAAGCCAGGCGTTTTATCGGTCATCAGAACCTCCTCCCTGCGAACTGCGCGAACTATATCTCATCGGTCTTCGCCTTGGATGACGCGGTGCTGCACGCCCGTCCTCGCCAGCACGGGGCGCTTGCTGGAGAGCACCCGCGAGTTGACGCCGGCCCAGCCGATCTCGCCGGAAAGCCGGCCATACTCGATCTTTGGACAGCGGTTCATCACGACCTTCAGCCCCGCGTCTTCGGCAAGCCGGGCGGCCTCGTCGTTCCGCACGCCAAGCTGCATCCAAACGACTTTGGCGCCGATGCCGATCGCATCCTTCGTGATTTCTAGCGCGGCCGCCGCGTTTCGGAACACGTCGACGATACCGACCGGCTCCGGCACATCGCGCAAGGACGCGTACACGGTCTCGCCGAGAATGGCCTTCCCAGCATGACCCGGATTGATCGGGATCACCTTGAAGCCCTTGGCCTGGAGGTATTTCATCGCGAAATAGCTTGGCCGTGACGGGTTCGGGCTCGCCCCCACCATGGCGATGACATGCTGCGAAAGGAGAATGTCGCGGATATACGTATCGCTGTAATCGTCATGGGTCATGCCAAGGGCGCCGCGCGAAGAGAGCAGACTATTCCGGCCATTGCGGATCGCGTTTGTCGAGGAAGGCGCCGATGCCTTCTTCCGCTTCGTCGTGGAGCATGTTCTCGACCATCACCGCAGATGTGAAGGCATAGGCATCGTCGAGCGGCATCTCGAGCTGCCGGTAGAAGGCTTCCTTGCCGAACTTCAGCGTCATCTTCGGCTTGCTTGCAATGATGCGTCCGAGCTCCACCGCCTCGTTCAAGGTGCGGTCCGGCGCCGTCACACGATTGACGAGACCGAGCGTTTTGGCGTCGTTCGCGCCCACCATGTCTCCGAGCAGCAGCATCTCCATCGAGGCCTTGCGCGACAGGTTGCGGCTGAGCGCAACCATCGGCGTCGAGCAGAAGAGCCCGATATTGACGCCGGGCGTTGCGAAGCGTGCATCCGTGCTGGCGACCGCCAGGTCGCAGCTTGCCACGAGCTGGCAGCCGGCTGCGGTGGCGATGCCGTTGACCGCGGCAATGACCGGCTTCGGACAGCGCACGATGGCGAGCATCATCGCCGAGCACGCCGCCATCGTCTGCGTGTAGAAGGCGCGGCCGCGGTCGCGGTCGTTGCGGCGCGCCGTCAGCTCTTTGAGGTCGTGGCCCGAGGAGAAGGCGCTGCCCGCGCCCGTGAGCACGATCGCGCGCACCTCATCGCTGGCGCCATATTCTAGGACAGCCTGATGCAAGGCGGCGATGAGCTCTTCCGACAGGCAGTTGCGGGCCGCAGGCCGGTTGAGCGTCAGGATTCCAACGAGGCCGCGCGTCTCGCGTAGGACCAACGTGCCATTTTCCGTCATAGCTATTTCGCCTATAAATCAAGACTATCGCAGGCGGAATTCAGATACCCACACAGCAACGCATTGATCCTGTTATCAGTTTTGAACATGCTTGACCGTTCTTCCGGGGCCGTCTAGAAGCGGCCTCTCGGCTCACCCGGGCCGCATCCGATGTAAAGCTAAGAACCCAATTCATGAAGACCTATTCGGCGACACCTAAGGACGTTGAGAAGTCCTGGCTACTGAT
>DASQLK010000064.1:0-2830 GCA_035630055.1 Methyloceanibacter sp.
TATCATGCGCCAACGCCTTGATGTCGGCGTTAAGACGAATCTCGATCCCGCGCGCGCGCAAGCCATCCGCAAGGCGCATGCGAAGCTCGTCATCGAAGCCGCGCAGGATCTGCTTGCCGCGATAGACCAACGTCACATCGACACCGAGGCCGGCGAAGATCGACGCGAACTCGACGCCGATATAGCCGGCGCCGAGGATCGCGACGCTCTGCGGCAGCGTCTCCAACTGGAAGCATTCATTCGAGGTGATGCAATGCTCCTTGCCCGCCACGTCCGGCACGATGGGATGTCCGCCGGCGGCAACAAGGACCGTCTTGGCCGTGACGCTTCGGTCGGTCTCGGCAAGATGCACGGTGTGCGGATCGGTGAGGACGGCGCGGGTCGGGAAAATCTCGACGCCGGCATTCTCGAGGAGGCGCTTATACACGCCCTCCAGCCGCTCGACTTCGGCCTGCACATTGCCGATCAAGGCCGGCCAGTCGAAGCGGAGCTCTTCGAAACTCCAGCCATAGGCCCCGGCATCCTCAAAGAGCTGGTGGTAAAGACTGCCATAGGCGAGCAGCTTCTTCGGAACGCAGCCGCGAATGACGCAGGTTCCGCCGACGCGATACTCCTCGGCGATCGCCACGCGCGCACCGAGTTCGGCTGCGAGCCGCGCCGCGCGCACGCCTCCCGAGCCGGCACCAATGACGAAGAGATCGTAATCGTAAGATGCCACGCGATCAGGCTCCCGGGCGCCGAAAAGTCTCGACGCCATCCTTGCTCGCTACGATCGCGAGATCGGCGACGCCAAGGAACAGGCCATGCTCGACCACGCCGGGAATGCGCTTCAACGCGAAAGCGAGCACTTCCGGTTCGGCGATGACACCGAGGGCGCAGTCGACGATGTAGTTGCCCTGGTCCGTGATGAACGGCGCGCCGTCCTTCTTTTGCCGCTGCCGGATCTCGCCCTCGCAGCCGGCCTGTGCCGTCATGGCCTCGATCATGCGCAACGTGGAGGCGAACCCGAATGGCACAACCTCTACCGGGAGCGGGAAGCGGCCCAGGGTCTCCACCATCTTGCCCGCGTCGGCGATCACGGCCATGCGGTTGGAGGCCGTCGCGACGATTTTCTCGCGCAATAGCGCGCCGCCGCCGCCCTTGATGAGGCGAAGCTGATCGTCGATCTCGTCGGCCCCATCCACCGTCAAGTCGAGCTGCGGCGTCTGATCCAGAGTCGTGAGAGGGATGTTGAGACGCGTTGCCTGCGCGCGCGTCACCTCGGAGGTGGGAACGCAGAGCACGACCAGGCCCTCGGCGACCTTCTTCCCCAGCGCGTCGACGAAGCAGGCTGCAGTCGAGCCCGTGCCAAGGCCGAGCAGCATGCCATCCTCGACGAGTTCGAGAGCGGCGCGCGCGGCGCTGTCCTTCAAGGCTTGATCTTTCGGCAAGGACGGCTCCCTTCTGGTCGCGACTAAAGTCCGCCCATCATCACGTATTTCAGCTCGACGAACTCCTCGATACCATGATGGGAGCCCTCGCGGCCAAGCCCGGATTCCTTCACGCCGCCGAACGGCGCCAGCTCGGTCGAGATAATGCCTTCGTTGATGCCGACCATGCCATATTCCAGCGCCTCCGCCACCCGCCAGGCCCGCGGCAAATCCCGGGTATAGAAATAGGCCGCGAGACCATAGGGCGTATCATTGGAGATTCTGATCGCCTCCGCCTCGTCCTTGAAGCGGAAGAGAGGCGCGACCGGGCCAAACGTCTCCTCCTGCGCCAAGCGCATATCGGTGGTGACGTCCGCAAGCACGGTCGGCTCGTAGAACGTGCCGCCAAGCGCATGGCGCTTGCCGCCGACCACCACGCGCGCGCCCTTGGCGACCGCGTCTTGAACGTGGGACTCCACCTTTTCGATGGCAGCCGCATTGATAAGAGGCCCCTGCATGACGCCCGCCTCGGTCCCATCGCCCACCTTGAGCTTTGCGGCTTCCTCGGCCAGTTTCGCGGCGAAGGCCTCATAGATACCGGCTTGCACCAGGATACGGTTGGCGCAGACGCAAGTCTGGCCAGAGTTGCGATACTTGGAGGCGACCGCGCCTGCGACGGCGCGATCCAGATCCGCGTCGTCGAACACGATGAACGGCGCGTTGCCGCCAAGCTCCAGCGCAACCCGCTTCACGGTGTCCGCCGACTGCCGCATCAGGAGCTTGCCGATTTCGGTCGAGCCCGTGAACGTGATCATGCGCACGAGCGGGCTAGACGTGAACGCAGCCCCAATCGCCTCCGCATTCCCCGTGACCACATTGAGCACGCCGGGCGGCATGCCGGCGCGAACCGCAAGCTCGGCCAGCGCCAGCGCGCAAAGTGGCGTCTCCGGCGCGGGCTTGCAGACGACGGTGCAACCCGCGGCGAGTGCCGGCGACACTTTGCGCGTGATCATGGCGAGCGGGAAGTTCCAGGGGGTGATGGCCGCAACGACGCCGATCGGCTGCTTCAGCACGAGGACACGCCCGCTTTCCTTCGGGCTTGGAATGATCTCGCCCAGAATGCGCTTCGCTTCCTCGGCGTAGAACTCCGTGAAGGACGCCGCGTAGTCCACTTCGCCGCGCGCCTCGGCGAGCGGCTTGCCCTGCTCGGATGTCATCAGGAGCGCGAGGTCGTCCTTGTTCTCGATTTGGAGCTCGTACCATCGTCGCAGGATGGCGGCGCGGTCCTTGGCCGGACGCCGGCTCCATGACGGGCACGCCTCGTGCGCGGCCGCGATCGCTTGCTCCGCTTCCGTCTTGCCGAGATCCGGTACGCTGCCGAGCACAGTGCCCGTCGCCGGATTCGTGACGGCAAGCTTGGG
>DASQLK010000065.1:0-21277 GCA_035630055.1 Methyloceanibacter sp.
TGCACCTCCACGCTCGATCTCGGCATCGATTGGGGCGACGTCGATCTCGTCATCAATGTCGGTGCACCGAAAGGCGCAAGCCGCCTCGCCCAGCGCATCGGCCGCGCCAACCACCGCCTCGACGAGCCGAGCAAAGCGCTCCTCGTTCCTGCCAATCGCTTCGAGGTGGTCGAGTGCCAGGCCGCGCTGGAGGCCGCGGCCGAAGGCGCGCAGGACACGCCGCCGGCGCGGCCCGGCGCGCTCGATGTTCTGGCGCAGCATATTCTCGGCGTCGCTTGCGGCGATCCCTTTCATCCCGACGCCCTTTACGCCGAGGTCACGAGCGCTGCGCCCTATCACGATCTGCCGCGTGAGACCTTCGACAAGGTCCTGCAGTTCGTCGCGACCGGCGGCTATGCGCTCGCCAATTATGATCGCTACGCCAAGCTGAAGTTGACGCCCGACGGGCTCTATCGCGTCGCGCATCCGCGCATCGCGCAGCAATACCGCCTCAATGTCGGCACCATCGTCGAGGCACCGATGCTTCGCGTCCGTTTTGCTCGTCGCGCGGGCGGTGCGCTTAACACACGCTCTGCGCTTGCCGGTGGCCGCGTCCTCGGCGAGGTGGAGGAGTGGTTCATCGAGCAGCTCGTCGCGGGCGATACCTTTGTCTTCGCGGGCGAGGTTCTGCGCTTCGAAGGGTTGCGCGAGAACGACGCCATCGTCACCCGTGCCCACGCGCGCGATCCGAAGATCCCGTCCTATGATGGCGGCAAGTTCCCGCTCTCCACCTATCTCGCCGACCGCGTGCGTAAGCTCCTTGCCGACCCGAGTCATTGGCGGGCACTCCCCGACCAGGTTTCCGACTGGTTGCGCTATCAGGCGGAATATTCGGTGGTGCCGGGTCCCGATGAAATGCTCGTGGAGACGTTTCCGCGCGGCAATCGGCACTATCTCGTCTGCTATCCCTTCGAGGGGCGCCTCGCGCATCAAAGCCTCGGCATGTTGCTGACCCGCCGGCTGGAGCGCGCCCGCGCCGCCCCGCTCGGCTTCGTCGCCAATGAATACGCGCTCGCCATCTGGGGGCTGCATGACATGGGCGCTATGGTTCGGAGCGGCCGCCTCGACCTCACGAAGCTCTTCGACGAGGACATGCTGGGCGACGATTTGGACGCGTGGCTCGCCGAATCCAATCTGATGAAGCGCTCCTTCCGTGTTTGCGCCATCATTTCAGGGTTGATCGAGCGTCGGCATCCCGGTCAGGAGAAGACCGGTCGGCAGATGACGGTGTCTTCGGATCTGATTTACGATGTGCTGCGCCAGCACGAGCCCGACCATATTCTCCTCAAGGCGGCATTCGCCGATGCTGCAACCGGAATGCTCGACGTCGCCCGCCTTGGCGATTTCCTGAAGCGGGTGCAAGGTCGAATCAGGCATATTGATCTTGGCCGCGTGTCGCCGCTCGCAGTCCCGGTCATGCTGGAAATCGGCCGGGAAAGTGTGCCCGGCGACGCCGGCGAAATGATATTGCGCGAGATGGTCGAAGAACTCGTGCGGGAGGCTTTTACGGACGATGCTGCTGCGCCAAAGGATCATGCTTGAGCCGGACGCCGTGCCGCCGTTGCGCGCACAGGTCTTCGTCGCGGGCCACCGGATGACGCCTCTTGCAGCAGGCGCTCTCTATTGGGATGCGGAGGACACGCTTCTCGTCGCCGACCTGCATCTGGAGAAGGGCGCGGCGTTCGCGGCCTTCGGCATGCTCCTGCCGCCCTACGACACCCGTACCACCTTGAAGCGCCTCGCCAAGGTCATCGCCGATTGGAAGCCCGCACGCGTCGTCGCGCTGGGCGACAGCTTCCATACCAGCCGCGCGGCCGAACGGCTCGTCGAGGACGATCTCGCTTTGCTTCTGTCGCTCCAGCAGAACAGGGAATGGTACTGGGTCTGCGGCAATCACGATCCGGAACTGCCCCGCTGCGTGGGAGGCACAGTCTGCAACACCCTCGCCATCAACGGCATCACGCTTCGGCATGAGCCGTCGGCGAGTTGCGGCGGCCGCGAGATTGCCGGCCACTTGCATCCTGTCGCCCGCATCGCCCGCCGTGGCGCGGTCGTGCGGCGGAAATGCTTCGCCGCCGATGGCACGCGCGTTGTGATGCCCGCCTTCGGCGCCTATGCCGGCGGCCTCAACGTGCTCGACGCAGCGTTCGGGCCGCTCTTCCAGCTGCCGAGCCTTGAGGCTTGGATGATGGGCCGCACCGACGTCTATCCCATCAAAGGCCGCGCGCTGCTGCCCGATTGACGCTACTCGCGTCGGAAGACCGCCCACGCGACCAAGCCGCCGGCGACCGCGATCAGCACGGCGATCAGCCCGTAGAGAAATGGATAGCGAAACGCGAGCAGATAGACGAGGCGCTCGAAGCCGACCTTGTTCACTTTGAGCGTGCTCTGGTTCCGGCTCAGCAATTCGCCGTCACGGAAGAGATACACGTCCACCACATAGAGACCGACCGGCACGTTGACCGGGAGCGCCACGGTGCCGCGGAAGAGGCTCCGTCCGATGAACGTCACGCCGTCGTCGTGCTCCTGGAACAGTCCGGCGCGCTGCTTAAGCCGGATGAGGGAGGACCGGAAGGTTTGCTCGATTGGATCTCCTGCGGCATCGAGGCCAAGATTGATGTTCGTGAAGCCGACCCCGAGCTCCTTCAAGGTTTCGGCGGAGGCGATGGCTCGGAACGGCCGCGACGACAGAACCGTATAGAAGCCGGGGACCGTCGGAAATACGCGCTCCTCGCCGTTGACCCAGAGCCCCGCAACCCGTTCCTTGCGCCGCACGACCATGGGCTGGCTCGGTCCCCGCACCACCATGATGACGTCGTGCACCGCCTTTTCCGGTTCGGGGGTCGTGCTGTAATCGACGCTGCCGAAGATGAGGATCTCGATGCCGGTGAAATTCGACTGGATCGAGATCTCACGGGTTGAAATGTCCGACTGCACCCCCTCTGTCGGCGCTGCTGGCTCCGGGGTAACGGCCACCTGCGCGAGGCAAGGCGATAGCGGCAGCAGCAGCGCGGCGATCATAAGGGCGGCCCGCATCATGCTCCTGCCGCTATAGGGGCGATGCTGAACATATCGGCCGGGCGCAGCACCAGATCGAAGAGGAGGCGGATCGCGACCGCGAGAACCATCAGCGCGAGCAGCGCCCTGAGTTGCTCGCCTTTGAGCTTTTGTCCCGCGCGCACACCGAATTGCCCGCCGATCACGCCACCGAGCACGAGCAGCGCCGCGAGCACCACATCAAGCGTCTGATTCAGTGTCGCATGCAACATCGTCACGACCGCGGTGACGAAGATGATCTGAAACATCGAGGTGCCGATCACGATGTTGGTCGGCATGCGCAGCAGGTAAATCATCGCCGGCACCATGATGAAGCCGCCGCCGACGCCGAGAAATGCGGCGAGGAGGCCGACCACGGCGCCGATGACGAGCGGCGGGATCGCGCTGATGTAAAGACGCGAATCAGGGAAGCGCATCTTGAACGGCAGGCCGTGCACCCAATTGTGCTGTGCAGCCCGCCTTGCGCGTACCGGCTTCCCCGCACGCGCCCGCCGCATGGCGCGGAGGCTCTCGACCAGCATCAGCGCGCCGATCACGCCGAGGAAAAGAACATATGTCAGGGAGATAATAAGACCGGCTTGGCCTGCTTCCCGAAGCACCTTGAGCAGCAATGTTCCGGCCAGCGCGCCGACCACGCCGCCGGCGATGAGCACCCAGCCCATCTTGATGTCGATATTCCCGCGCCGCCACTGCGCGAGCGCGCCGGAGACCGAGGTTGCGACGATCTGATTCGCGCCTGTGGCCACGGCAATCGCAGGCGGCACGCCGGAGAACATCAGCAGCGGCGTCAGCAGAAATCCCCCGCCCACGCCGAACATCCCGGAAAGAAATCCGACGGTGGCTCCAAGTCCCAGCATCACCAAGAGGTTCACTGAAATCTCGGCGACGGGGAGATAGATCTGGAACATCAGCCAGGGGTGCTGTTTTGAAGTGCTCTCGAAACCTGTTCGAAAGCGCAACGCCCTGTCAATGCGCTACGACACGCCTTACAAAATTGTCATCCGGGATGTGTCAATTCTTCCCGTCGGCGGCAGTGACAATCGCCGCTTCGGGTGGCGAGCCCTAGCTCGTCAGGCGCTCGAGCTTGGTCACGAGCGGCACGGTCACCTCACCGGAGGGTGGAATGCCGTTGCGCTCCTGGAAGGTCCGAATCGCCGCCTGGGTGCGTTCGCCTAGCTCGCCGTCCGGAGCCCCGACATCATAGCCGAGCTTGTTGAGGAGCCGCTGCGTGCGGAGGACAAGCTCCGCATTGCCGGACAAAGTAGGAGATTGGCTCCCTTGCAACTCTGCTGAGGCTTGCGTCGGGGCCGTTGACGCGGATGCGTCCGCCGCTGCGAGCCACGCCTCCGGCTGGTCGACCTCGTTGGCCTCGCGGCTCGCCCCTTGCGGCTTCCACGATTGCACCGCGGCTTCGGCGCTCGGAAGCGCGCTCCCTTCGATTTGTGCCTTCACAGCGTCGCGGCGCTTGGCGGCCTCGGCATCGCCGCTGGCTGCGGCGAGCGCAAACCACTTATAGGCCTCCGCCAGATCCTTCTTCATGCCGAGGCCGTGCTCGGCCAGGATGCCGAGATTGAATTGGCTGTCGGCAAGCCCGTAGCCGGCGGCGCGCATGTACCATTGCCGCGCCGCGGCATAGTCCGGGGTGGCCCCACCCGCACGCCCGCTTTCGCTGACCGCGAGATTGTGCATCGCCTTTACGTTGCCCTTTTCGGCGGCGGCTTCGTACCAGGACCGCGCCCGGCCGGCGTCCTTGGAGAGCCCCTGGCCGCGCTCATACATGGTCGCGAGGCGATATTGCGCGGGCGCAAGGCCTGCGCTTGCCGCATAGCCAAGCCAGCGGGCCGCCTCGGCAAAGTTCGCGGGCTCGGCATCGAGGTAGCGCAGCGCCACCGCAAATTGCGCTTTTGCGTCGCCGCCCGCTGCCGCCTGCCGCAAGGCGAAAGGCGCGAGCGAAGCCGGCGGCATGCCGACCTTGGAGGGGATCCGGCCGTGCGCCTGGGACAATGCGGGCGATCCGTCTTCGACGGAGATGCTGACGCCGTCGGGCAGCTCGGACGCCGTGCCGAATGTCAGGGACGCCGGTTGCGCCTTGAGCGACCCCGTCGCCACAAGACTGCCCACGCGGCGCGACTTGGTGACCTCGGTAATGCCTCTTGCCGGCGTTGCGATGCTTGCCGGGGCGCCGCCCAAACGTACAGGTGGTGCGTCGATCCCGCCGGACTTCTCGCCCGGCGTCTCGATGCCATGCTTTTGCTCGGGGGCTGGGGCCGTTTCCTCGGTCTGGGTTGGGACGGTCTCCGGCTCCGGCTTCGACTTCAGCCTCGCGTAGAGCAGGGACGCGCTCACCACGAGCAGGAGCGCGGCCATGATCATAAGAAGCGGCCGTGAGCGTCTCTGCGAGGCGTCTGCCGCCGCGGTCGCGGTGGCCTTGATCCGCGCTCCGCCGCGCCGGCCTCGCTTCTCGGCTTCCGCTGCGGCTGCCTGTGCCGCGCGGCGGGCGGCGGCGACGAGATCCTCGGTGGAGGTGCGATCCCCCACTGCGTTCGGGGCCCGTGTCAGGGCGTCTGCCGCGTCGAGATCCACCGCTTCCTCGTCGAGCTTGGCGCGCGCACGCCCAAACGAGGCCTGCGCCTCGCGCTCCTCGAAGTCCGGGATCGCTGCGCCTAAACGACTGCGGAGCGAGCGGTCCTTCACCTCTGGCTCGGGTGCCTTTGGAGTGTCTTTGCGCGGTTCCGCCGCCTTCTTCTGAGCCCGCTCCGCGTCGGGCGGCGAAGGCCGCTGCGCTTTTGGCGCCGTGGGGGCAGGCTGCCCCTGCGTCTCGTCGCGCAGGCGATCCGGAACCGGCGTCCGCGCGGCCCGCGCGAACGGCGACGGGCCCTTCTCGAATTGCTGCAACAGCTCTTTCAGGGAGGCATGCACGGCCGCGACGGTTTCCGACAGCCGCTGCGTTGAGGCGCGGCTTTCGTCCCCAAGCGCCGCGATCTTGCCTTCGATCGCCTGCAGGCGCCGGTCGTCCGCCGGCTTGACCTGCTCGGCCACATGACGCGCCACGTCTCCGGCCGTCGTCTTGGCCGTTTCGGCGAAGGTCGATGGCATCGCGTCCACGCGCTCGATGAGCTTGTGAAGCTGGTCCTCAATGCCGCCCAGCCGCGCGATCTGTGTCTCAGCCCGGCTAAGCTGCTCAGCCATATCCGAAATCTGGCGCTCGACTTGCTCCAGCCCGTCTTGACCCGAAGGCTGGCTCAGCGCGCGGTCGAGCTGCGCGGCGATATCGTCCATTTTCTTGTTGATGGCCTCGATCGCCGTCGCCGGCATCGAAGATCCAATCGAATCCTCCAGACGCCGCGCGATCTCGACGAGGCGCTTGTCGAGGCCGTTATCGAGGCTCTCAAACGAATAGGGGGTTGCGCTGGCAAAGTCGGAGCGTGCCCCGAAGCTAGGCTGCTCGAAGGTCTGGGCCGGCCGTTGCCAGAAGCTGAGCGCGTCTGCCGTCCCGCTGAATGGCGGCGTCTCGCCTTGGGCCTGCCCTGCCTCGCCGCCAAAGCTGTCCGATCCGGTCAGCACTCTGCCGAGACGCTCGAAATCGTCGAGGGGCAGTTCGGTCTCATGCTCAAGCCGCCGCGCCAGGCTACTGACCTGGTCGTGCAGCCGGTGCAGGGTATCGGCATCCTCGGGGTTGGTCGTGACCGCCGCCGCTTCGGTCGTATGCGAAAGCTGATCCAGGCGCGAGTGCAGCTCGTCCAGCGCTTCGCTGTAACGGCGCTCGCTCTCTTCGACCCGCTCGACCAGACGTCGCAACAGGCTTTCCACCGACTGCTGATCCATGGCGCCGGCGTTCCGAGAGCGCTCACCGTCGCCATGCCGCGCGCTGCCGCCGGATTGCCAGCTTGCTTCCGAAGCCATCCCGTTCCCCATGGAAAAATGACGCCAAAGGCTTGAATGCGGGACCGGACCGAAGAACAACACGCGGGAGCGCGGTCACGACCCACGGTGGCAAGGGCGAGTAAATTTTGCGTTAAGGACCGCCTTGGATTGGGACGAATGCGGCGGGAGCGGCCGTGCCGGGTCCACGTGCTACGAGAATTGGAAAGAAGGACGCGACCCATGACGGATCTCGTGCATGCCAGTCATCGCCTTGAGGTTGAGACGCGCGGCAAGGGCTTTACCGAGCTCACCGACGAGCTACGCCGTTGGCTTGGCAGCATCGCGGCCGAAGACGGTCTGCTGACGGTCTTCGTCAGTCATACCTCGGCGTCCCTCACCATCCAGGAAAACGCCGATCCGAACGTCCGGGTCGATTTGCTCGATGCCTTAGAGGCGCTTGCGCCGGAGGAGAGGGCCTATGCCCACAACGAGGAAGGCCCCGATGACATGCCGAGCCACATCAAGGCCATGCTGACATCCGTGAGCCTCGGCATTCCGGTGCTCGGCGGCGGCATGGTCCTTGGCACTTGGCAGGGCGTTTATCTGATCGAGCACCGGGCCGCCGCGCATCGGCGTAACGTCACCCTCAGCTATCTCGGCCACATTGCGACCACCTAGGCGATCCTGGCGAAAAGCCGTGTCGCTGCGACAAGCTCGTGCGCAATGCCGGGCTCCGTCATCGCGTGGCCGGCGTCCGGCACCACGCGGAAGTCCGCACGCGGCCAGGCGCGCTTGAGATCGAAGGCGTTCTTGATCGGCGTCACCACATCGTAGCGGCCGTGCACGATCACGCCCGGTATTGCCGCGATGCGATACGCGTCGCGCAAGAGCTGATCATCCGCTTCGAAGAAACCCCCATTGATGAAGTAGTGGCTTTCGATCCGCGCGAAGGCGAGGGCGTAGTCGTCGTCGCCGAAACGGCGTGTCCGTTCGGCGTCCTGCAGCAGCGAAAGCGTGGTCCCCTCCCAAATGCTCCAAGCGCGCGCGGCCTCGAGCTGCGCCTCCGCGTCGTCGCTCGTAAGCAGCCGGTGATAGGCCGCGATCAGATCGCCGCGCTCATGCTCCGGGATGGGGCTGAGATAGTTGGCGAACGCGTCCGGGTAGATCCAGCTGCAACCGTCCTGGTAGAACCAGTCGAGCTCGGCGCGCCGCAGCATGAAAATGCCCCGCAGCAGAAGCTCCGTCACGCGCGCCGGGTGGGCTTCGGCGTAAGCGAGACCAAGGGTCGATCCCCACGACCCGCCGAACACCTGCCAGCGTTCGATCGCAAAATGCTCCCGCAGCCGCTCGATATCCGCGACAAGGTCCCAGGTCGTGTTCTCGTCCAGGCACGCATAAGGCGTGGAGCGGCCGCAGCCGCGCTGATCGAACAGGATGATGTGATAGCGCTCCGGATCGTGATAGCGGCGCATCAGCGGATTGATGCCTCCGCCGGGACCGCCATGCAGCAGCACCGCCGGCTTGCCGTCCGGGTTGCCGCACGCCTCGTAATGGATCTCATGCAGGTCCGAGACCTTGAGACGGCCGCTGCGATAGGGCGCGATGTCCGGGTAGAGGCCAAACCGCGGTCGCGTCTGCCCGATGTCGTTCATGGCGGTGGCACCCGCGCCGCCTCGATCGCGGCCGCGGCCGCCGCACGCTGTTGCGCGCGGTCATAGATTGTCTCGCCGTCGGGATCGCGCATGTCCTCGAAATAGGCTTCCTCGGCCGCCGACGCCTGGGGACCGAACAGGCTGATGGCGATACCTGCCCCAAGCCCGGCGACGACGCCGATCAGCCCCGCGATCAATGTTGCAAGCCCGCTCTCGTCGAGGCCGAACAAGCCTCCGACCACGACATCCACCGCGACCACCGCGAAGCCGGTTCCCATTGCCGCCAGCGCGCCAAGGCTGCTCGTCCGTCGCCACCAGATGCCAAGCAGGAGAACGGGAAAGAATGTCGCCGCCGCGAAGGCGAATGCATCCAGCGCGGCATGCAGCGGATCCGGATCGGCAGTCCAGACGGTGCAGAGCGCCAGCACGGCCGTCGCCGCCACGGCCGCCCATGCCGCGATGATGCGCGGCAGAGCAGTCACGCGCCGGTCGATGAGACGATAGAGATCTTCCGACAGACTGCCCGCCGCGGTGAAAAGATGCGAGGCCGCTGCCGCGAGGGCGAGCGCCATGCCTGCGGCTCCCACGAGCACAGTGCCGACATAAGGGAGCCCCGTCGCGATGGGCAGGCTCAGGGCGACGCCGTCCCGCGCCACCAATGTCTCTGTGGCGCGCACCGCGCCGTCGCTGTTGAGGTCGCGCGCATCTAAAATTCCCATCGCCGCGAGTTCGCCAATCCAACGCGGCAGTCGCAGTGCGGACACTTGCGCGAGCGCATCGAAGATCAGCGCCTTGGCGAATGCGGCCAGCGCCGGCGCCGTCATTACGAACAACGCCACGAAGAGAAGTCCCCAGGCGCTCGACTTGCGCTGCTCGATCGCGGAGCGGGTGACGCCGCTGCGGACCAGGAGGCTCGGCAGCGCCGCCGTCCCCAGCGCCACGCAGAGAAACAGGACGATGAAATCGGGTTTGCTCAGCGCGCCGAACGGTTGCGCGAATGGCTTCGTGCTCGCCTGCGCCGCTTCGCCTGGCAGCGGTTGCGCTGCCCGCCCTGGCGCGCCGGGAAGAGCGCCCATGGTCACTTCGGACCGCTGCAACGCGGTCATGCGTTCGCCATAGGTCACCTGCGGTGCGGGGATATGCGTGACGAGCACCGACACGATGATTAGCGGGACCGCCAATCCCGCCGCACCGATCAGGAACTCCGCGCTCCCGGTCCAGGTCACCGTGCGCATCCCGCCGGCGATGACGATGCCGGCGATGAGGATGGCGACGAGCAGCGCGCCGATCGGGTAGGTGACGGGCAGGAACATCGCCGCGACCATCGCCGCGATCTTGATCTCCGCCGCGAGCAGCAAGCCGGTTACGGGCAGCTGCAGTGCGCTTGCCGCCATGCGTAAGGGCCGCGACCGGAAGCGCTGCCCGAGAAAGCTCGCCAGCGTGTAGGCGCCCGCTTTGTGCAGGTAGGGCGCGAACAGCACGGTGGCGACGAGCATGCCGAAAGTGAGGCCGAGCCCGATGGCAAGCGCGTCGAACCCGAGGAAAAAGAGCGCGCCCGTATAAGAAAAGAACCCGATGCCGCCAACGGCCGTCGCCGCGAGCACGAAGCCGTTATAGACGGCGGGCACGCGCCGCCCGCACACGAAGAAATCCTCGACGTCGTTGCTCCGCGCCCCCACCGCGATCGCGACGTAGAATGCGAGCGGCAGCAGCATCAGCGCATAGGTCAGGCCGGCGCGGCCGAAACCGAGTTGCTCGAACATTGCGAGCAGGATCACGAGGGAGAGAAACGCGCTCGTGACAATGCCGAAATACGCACCGAGATGCGGGTTTGGCGTGCGCAGCCGCGTCGAGGCGCTCATCTGTTCAATACTCCTCGCTCTCGCCGCGCTCGATGTCGATGCGCTCCTGCGCGCGTGCGAACCAGAACGTGGCGGCGACGATGAGGATCACGAGGCCTTGGGCGAGGAGATAAAACCCGAGCGGAAAGAACAGAAAGGGATAGGCGTTGAGCGGGCGCGCCGCGATGACAGTGGCAAGAACCATGCCGAGGACCACGAGCAGGACCGTGATGGCGTAGATCAGCGTGCGGAGCTGGTGACGGTCCCGCGCGCTCGTCTCTGGCGCATCGCTGGCCAAGCTTTCCCTCCTTTGCTCGCTGCCGTCAGTCGCGTATCAAGTCGCGACGAACGGGGAAACCCCGTGCGCATCCATGGTTGGCAAAGGTGGCACCGCCGTGACGCTGCCACAGGAGGACCGCGATGTTGAATGAGTTCAAGGAATTTGCGCTGCGCGGCAACGTCGTCGACATGGCGGTGGGTATCATCATCGGCGCGGCCTTCTCCACCATCGTCAAATCTCTTGTCGACGACGTCATCATGCCGCCCATCGGCGTGGTGACCGGCGGGGTCGACTTTTCCAACCTTTTCATTCCGCTCTCGAGCGGTGATTATCAGTCCTTGGCCCAGGCGCGCGAAGCGGGCGCCCCGACCATCAACATCGGCGTCTTTATAAATAATGTCATCAGCTTCATGATCGTGGCCTTCGTGCTGTTCATGGTCATCAAGGCCATGAACACGCTCCGCCGCAAGCAGGAGGAGGCCCCCGCAACCGAGCCGCCGCCGTCCCGGGAGGTGCAGCTCCTGGAGGATATCCGCAACGCCTTGGTGAAAAGGGAGCCCTGAGAGCACTGGGTGGGGCGATTCAGAGGCCGGCCGCAGGAATGACTTTTCCTAGAAGCGATGAGCGGCGGTGAAATCATTCCGCCCTTGCCGCTTGGCGCAAAATAAATCCGCTACTGAGGGTGAAATGCCAACAAATTTGCTGTCTTTCGTGTGTAGCGGCTTACGAGGGGAATGATTTTTCAGTATTGTGCCCCACTTTAAAGATAAGGGGCCGCGGGAACGGGCCCAAGACCGCATTGGGCGAAGGTGGTCGGAAGATGCTGTTGAAAGTGCGACTCCCCGACGGCACGGTGCACGAGCTCCAGGCGCTCGACGGCTGGCGCGTCATGGAGGTCATCCGCGACTGGGGCCTTCCGATTAAGGCGGAATGCGGCGGCGCTTGCGCCTGCGCGACCTGCCATGTCTGGGTCGATCCGGAATGGGTCGGGAAGCTCGTGCCGCCCAGCGATGAAGAGTTAGAGATGCTTGATGGAGCTTTTCAGGTCGATGAGCGCTCGCGTCTGTGCTGCCAGATCATCATGTCTGACACGCTGGACGGGCTTGAGCTTGAGCTCGCGCCTGAGAGCCTTCTGGACGCGCCGTCCGCGCGCGTCGCGGTCGGAGGCTAGGCCCATGCGCAGCTTCCCCATCTTCGTGAGCTTTGAATCGAAGCCGCCCCTCGTGGTCGGCGGCGGCGAGCTTGCCGCGATCAAGACGCGGCTTCTGCTGAAGCGCGCCGCTTCGGTCGATGTGGCGGCGGAAGATATCGTGCCGGAGCTTCGTGCGCTCGCCGATGCTGGCCAAGTGGCGGTTATCTCGCCAAGGCCCGGCATCGATCAGCTCCGCGGCCGTCCGCTCGTCATCTCGGCGACGGAGGAGCGCGATGAGGATACGCGCGTCTCCGCCATGGCGCGGGCGCTCGGCGTTCCGGTCAATGTTCCCGATGTGCCTGAGCTTTGCAGCTTCTCGCTGCCTGCGATCGTCGATCGCGGCGAGGTCATGGTCGCCATTGGAACCTCCGCGGCTGCCCCCGTTCTTGCCCAGCGCATCCGCGCCTGGCTCGAGCGCGAGCTGCACCCGAAGCTCGATTCGCTCGCGAAGCTTGCCGGCGAGTATCGCGCGCCTGTCGCCCGCAAGGTGCCCTCCGGCCCCACGCGCCGCCGCTTCTGGGAGCGCATCTTCGACGGCAAACCGGCCGCCGCCGTGCTCGATGGCGACGAGACCGAGGCCCGCCGCCTTATCGATGCCGCCATCGAGGAAGCCGCGACGGCCCCGGTGCCGACCGGCCGCGTGCTTCTCGTCGGCGCCGGTCCCGGCGATCCCGATCTTCTCACCATGCGCGCCGTCCGCGCCCTGAAGGAAGCAGACGTGATTTGCTACGACCGCCTGATTGGTCCCGGCATCCTCGAGCTTGCGCGCCGCGAGGCGGTGATGATCTCCGTCGGCAAGGCCAAGGGCGAGCACAGCGTACCACAGGACCGCATCAACGCGCTCCTGGTCGAGCGCGCCCAGGCCGGTGAGACTGTCCTCCGCCTGAAAGGCGGCGATCCGCTTGTCTTCGGCCGCGGTGGCGAGGAACTCGACGCCCTGCGCGAGGCCGGTATCAGCGTCGAAATTATTCCCGGCATCACGGCTGGGCTCGCTGCCGCATCGAGCCTGCAGATTCCGCTGACGCACCGCGAGCACGCGCATTCGCTCACCTTCGTCTCCGGGCACGGCCTCTCCGGCGAGGAGCCGAGCTTCGAGCATCTGGATCTCAAGGCGCTTGCCACTGGCCAGAGCACGCTTCTCGTCTATATGGGTGTGACCACGGCCGGCCAGGTCGCGCAGCATCTTCTCGATGCCGGTTGGAAGGGCTCTACCCCGGTCATCGCCGTCGAGAATGCGAGCCGGGACGATGAGCGCCGCGTAGCGGCCACGGTCGCCGAACTGGCTGCCCATCCCGAGAGTCTCGGCCTCAAGAGCCCTGCCGTTCTCATCTTCGGCGAGGTCGCAGGGCTGCCCGCTGCGGGCGTGGTCGAGGACGTGCTGTCCCGCCGCGAGTTGAGGCGCGTCTATGCCTGATGTGATGACAGCCAATCGCCTCTCCGACGGCATCGTCGTCTATCTCGCCGCTGACGGCGAGTGGACGGAGCAGCTTGCCAATGCGCGGGTTGCCGAGACCGAGGAAGAGGTGAAGGTGCTCGAAGCGCTTGCCGATGAGGCCGTGCGCGCGCGCCGTGTCGTCGCCGCCTATCCCATGTCTGTCGGCATGGAGAATGGCGCCATCGTTGCTTTATCCGTGCGCGAGCGCATCCGCGCGTCGCATCGCACGACGTTGACCAAGGATTGGTACGATGTACCGTTATGATGAGTTCGACTACGCGTTCGTGCATGAGCGTGTCGACGAGTTTCGCGATCAGGTCGAGCGCCGCCTTGCCGGCAAGCTGACGGAGGAGGAATTCCGTCCGCTCCGGCTGCGCAATGGGCTCTATCTGCAGCTGCACGCCTACATGCTGCGCATCGCCATCCCCTATGGCGTGCTCTCGCCGCGCCAGCTGCGCCAGCTCGCCATGATTGGCCGGCGCTGGGACCGCTCCTACGGCCATTTCACCACGCGGCAGAACCTGCAGTTCAATTGGGTGAAGCTGGTCGACGTTCCGGAAATCCTGGCTGCCCTTGCCGAGGTCGAGATGCATTGCATCCAGACGAGCGGCAATTGCGTGCGCAACGTCACCGCGGACCCCTTCGCCGCCGCTGCCAATGACGAGCTCGAGGATCCACGCCCCTGGTGCGAGATCATCCGCCAGTGGTCGACTTTGCATCCCGAGTTCAGCTGGCTGCCGCGCAAGTTCAAGATCGCCATCTCCGGCGCGGCCGAAGATCGCGCCGCCGTGCTCTTCCACGACATCGGTCTTTACATCGTGCGCGGTCCCGATGGCCGCAACGGCTTCCGCGTCTTCGTCGGCGGCGGCATGGGCCGCACGCCCTATGTCGGCCTAGAGATACGCCCCTTCCTCGAGAAGGAGCATCTCCTCTCTTATCTTGAGTCCATCCTGCGCGTGTACAATCTGCATGGGCGCCGCGACAACATTCACAAGGCGCGCATCAAGATCCTCGTCAACCACCTCGGCATCGACAAGTTCCGCGAGGAGGTCGAGGCCGACTGGGAGGCGACGCATAAGGATGCGATCGACCTTCCCGAGGACGAGCGCCGCCGCATCATGTCCTATTTCACGCCGCCCGACCTCAGCCCGCGCCCGATTCGCGACGACGCCGTCGAGCAGCGCCGCATTACCGATCCGGTGTTCGCGCGCTGGATGCGCAACAACGTCAAGCCGCATCGCGTGCCCGGCTACGCCATCGCCGTGATTTCTTTGAAGGAGCCGGGCCGCACCCCTGGCGACGCCTCATCCGACACCATGGATCTCGTGGCCGATCTCACCGAGCGTTACAGCCGCGGTGAAGCGCGCGTGAACTATACGCAGAATCTTGTCCTGCCCCATGTCGCGCTCTCCGATCTGCCCGCACTGTATCAGGAGCTGTCAGCCGCCGGCCTCGCGACGCCCAACAGCGAGCTTCTGGGCGACATGATCTGCTGCCCCGGCCTCGACTACTGCAATCTCGCCAATGCGCGCTCCATTCCCATCGCCAAGGAGATCGCCAAGCGCTTCGCCGATCCCGAGCGCCAGGAACTGATCGGTCCGCTGCGGCTCAACATGTCCGGCTGCATCAATGCTTGCGGGCATCATCACGCCGGCAATATCGGCATCCTCGGCGTCGATAAGAAAGGTACCGAGCTCTATCAGCTCACCCTCGGCGGCAGCCCGAAGGAAGATGCCGCGGTCGGCACCATCATCGGTCCGGGCTTTCGCGCCGAGGCGGTGCCGCAGGCGATCGACACCATCGTCGATACCTACCTTGCCAACCGCAACGAGGGCGAGACATTCCAGGATACGTGGCACCGCATCGGCGCCGCGCCCTTCAAGGAGGCGCTCTATGGCCGTCCTTGATCTCACCACCGGTGCGTTGATCGACGCTCCCCCTGAGGTCGCGACCGTGCTTGAGCCGACCGCGGATGCGGACGCCCTTGCGGCTGCCGCCGGCGGCAATGCCGGGCCGATCGCCATTCGCTTTCCCGCTTTCGGCGACGGGCGCGGCATGTCGCTCGCACGCCTCCTGCGTGATCGCCACGGCTTTACCGGCGAGGTGAGGGCGGTCGGATACCTCATCCCCGATCTCGCGCGATATCTCCTGCGCTCCGGCTTCGATACCGCCGAGATTGCCGATCCCGCCGACGCGGAGATTTGGAACGGATCGCTTAACCGCATTCGCCACATCTACCAGCCCGCCTATCGCAACGGCCTGCCGCTTCGCCGCGATGCATCGCAAATGGAGGCGGCCGAGCTTGATGCGCGTCTCGCCGCGACTGGCGACCTGACCGCGCGCATCGCCGAGCTGCGCCGTTCCATCACCGGACGCATCTCCTTTTCCACAAGCCTCCAGCTCGAGGATCAGGCGATCCTTCACGCCATCGCGGCGGCCGGCGCCGACATTGACGTCTTCACCCTCGACACCGGGCGTCTCTTCCCCGAGGTGCTCGACACCATCGAGCTGTCCGAGCTTCGCTACGGCATCCGCATTCGTCTCGTTTCGCCTGAGGCACAGGAGGCCGAAGATCTCGTCGCGCGCGACGGCGTCTACGGCTTCCGCCAGTCCATCGAGAACCGTCTTGCCTGCTGCGATGTGCGCAAAGTCCGTCCGCTGAATCGCGCGCTATCCGGTGCCCGTGGCTGGATCACCGGCATGCGCCGCGAGCAGTCCGACGAGCGTTCGGATGTGCCGCTCGCGACCTGGGACGCCGATCGCGCGCTGACGAAGGTCAATCCCATTGCCGACTGGTCGGCGCAGGATCTGACCGCCTACATCGCCGAGCACAACATCCCCGTGAACCCGCTGCATTCGCGCGGCTTCATCTCCATCGGCTGCGCCACCTGCACGCGCGCCGTTCAGCCGGGCGAGGACCCGCGCTCGGGCCGCTGGTGGTGGGAGAACGAGGAGAAGAAGGAGTGCGGGCTGCATCTCAATCCCAATCGCGAAGGAAAGGCGGCATGACGGCGCTCACCGCACACCTCAAGCTTCTCGAGGCCGAGAGCATCCACATCTTCCGCGAGGCGGCGGCGCAATTCCGCGCGCCCGTCCTGCTCTATTCCATCGGCAAGGACTCGACCGTCCTCCTGCATCTTGCCCGCAAGGCGTTCTGGCCCGCGAAGCCGCCGTTCCCGATGCTCCACATCGACACGACCTGGAAGTTCCGCGAGATGATCGAGTTCCGCGACCGCACCGCGCGCGAGTTCGGCCTCGACCTGATCGTGCACACCAACCACGAGGGCCTCGCCCGCAACATCAATCCCTTCGATCATCCGCCCTCGGTCTATACCGATGTGATGAAGACCCAGGCTCTGCGTCAGGCGCTCGATGCCGGCGGCTTCGACGCGGCCTTCGGTGGCGCGCGCCGCGATGAGGAGGCGTCCCGCGCCAAGGAACGCGTGTTCTCCTTCCGCGCCGCCGGTCATCGTTGGGATCCGCGCCGCCAGCGTCCCGAGATGTGGCAGTTGCTGAACGGCCGCCTCGGCAAGGGCGAGACAGTGCGCATCTTCCCGCTGTCGAATTGGACCGAGGGCGATGTCTGGCGCTACCTCCAGCAGGAGAATCTCGACGTCGTTCCCCTCTATTTCGCCAAGGAGCGTCCCGTGGTCGAGCGCGACGGCCAGTTCATTGTCGTCGACGATGAACGCATGGTTTTTGAGCCGGGCGAGAAGCCTGAGATGCGGAAAGTGCGTTTCCGCACCCTCGGCTGCTGGCCGCTGACCGCCGCCATGGACTCAGACGCCGACGATCTCGATGCGATCGTGACCGAGACCTTGGCCGCGAAGCTGTCGGAGCGTTCCGGACGCTTGATCGACCACGATCAGGCCGGCGCCATGGAGATGAAGAAGCGTGAGGGATATTTCTGATGCCAGTGGCTGCGCTTAACGAGGACATCGGGCTTGCGCCGCAGGCGGCCTCCGCGCCCCACACCGGCGCGCTCTTGCGGCTTCTTACTTGCGGCTCCGTCGACGACGGCAAGTCGACCCTGATTGGGCGGCTGCTCTGGGACGCCTCCGGCGTCACCGACGATCAGCGCGCCGCGATCCGGACTGCGTCCGTCAATCGCGCCGTCAATGGCGAGAAGATCGACTTTAGCCTCTTGCTCGATGGTTTGCAGGCCGAGCGCGAGCAGGGCATTACGATCGACATCGCTTGGCGTTATTTCGAGACGCCCAGCCGCCGCTTCATCATCATCGATTCCCCCGGCCACGAGCAGTACACGCGCAACATGGCGACCGGCGCGAGCCACGCCGATCTCGCCATCCTCCTCGTCGATGCCCGCCACGGCGTGAAGCGGCAGACCCGCCGCCATGCCGCCATTTGCGATCTCGTCGGCATCAAGAAAGTCGTGCTCGCCGTCAACAAGATGGACCAGATGGATTGGTCCGAGGATATCTATCGCGCCATCGATTCCGATTTCCGCGCGCTCGCGGAGGGCTTCGGCTTCACCGAGATCATGACCATTCCGCTGGCCGCGCTCACCGGCGACAATGTCGTGCAGCGTTCCGAGAACATGGATTGGTACGGCGGCCCCTCGCTGCTGAACTATCTGGAGAGCGTCGATCCCGAGCCGCTCAGCATCGACGCGCCGTTCCGCATGCCGGTGCAACTCGTGCTCCGCGATGGCGATTTCCGCGGCTATGCTGGCACGGTCACGTCCGGCGAGATCCGGCTCGGCGAGCGTGTCGTCGATGCGCGCAGCGGCCTCGGCGCCACCCTCAGCCGCATCGCGACAATGAGCGGCGATCTTGATGTCGCCGTGAAGGGCGATGCCGTGACGCTTGAGCTCGACACCGATCTCGACATCTCGCGCGGCGCCGTTCTGTCCGAGGCGAAGCGCCGGCCCATCAACGCCGACGTGCTCGAGGCGCGTCTCGTGTGGCTTGCCGACGAGCCCTTCGATCCGGAGATGGGTTATCTCCTGCGCACGGCGACCGACCTCAATCCCGTCACCAGCATGAGTGTCTCGGCGCTTGTCGATTTCGAGACGCTTGCGTCGACGCCGGCGCATGCTTGCGGCGTGAACGACATCGCCGACTGCCGCATCCTGCTCGGCCGCTCCATTGCTCTCGATCTCTTCCGCGACCTCCCGCTCACCGGCAACTTCATTTTGATCAATGCCATCGACGGTTCGACGGTTGCCGGCGGCGTCATCACCTGGGCGCAGTCCGGCGCACCGACCGTCGGCGATAATGTCTTCGTCCTCGATCGTGCCCTTCTCGCGCGCGGCCTCTGCGCCGACCTCGGCGATTCGCCCGCGGATCAGGCGGAATTTCACCGCCGTGCACAAGAAGCCGCGATCCTGCTACGCTCCGTCGGCGTTCCGGTGCTCATCGAGATTTAGCGGCTCAACGAACACGTCCGGAATAACGGACGGACTCGCATAGGCGAAGGGGGAGACCTGTAAGCATGGGCGATCTCGGCTGGGTGGCAGCCTTGCTACCCTTGATCGGCGCTGGCTTCGGTGTCGGCTTTCTCGTCGGCATGACCGGGGTCGGCGGCGGCGCGCTGATGACGCCATTGCTGATCACCACCTTCGGCGTGAGCCCGCAGGTCGCGGTCGGCACCGACCTTCTTTACGCCGCCATCACGAAGACCGTCGGCGGCTGGCGCCATCACGTCGCCGATCATGTCGAATGGCCCATCGTCTTCCGCCTTGCCGCCGGCAGCATTCCGGCCTCCTTGCTGCTCCTCGCGGCCATGGCGTTTCTGCCCTTGAACACGGTCGCGTTGGCGCACTGGATCCGCTACGGCCTCGCCTTCGCGCTGCCGGTGAGCGCCCTCGCCATCGTGCTCTACCCGCTCTACATCCGCGGCCACAACGGCGATGACGATAGCTTCAAGCCGCGCACGCTCGCTACGGTATCGTTCGGCGCCGTCCTCGGCCTTCTCGTGACGCTCACCTCGGTCGGTGCCGGGGCCATCGGGGTCGTTGTTCTTGCCGCGCTCTTTCCCCTCCTTCCCGCGAAGCGGATCGTCGGCTCGGACATCGCTCACGCGGTGCCGCTCACGCTCGTCGGCGGCTTCGGCCATCTTGGCCTCGGCCATGTCGAGCTCGGCCTCTTGCTCGCGCTGCTATGCGGGTCGATCCCCGGCATTCTCCTCGGCACGCGCCTCGCCGGCGTCGTGCCGGATTGGGTGCTGCGGCCGATCCTCGCCATCACCCTCTGCTACGCCGCCTATTCGCTCTTTAATCGCTAACGCGTCGCTGGCGCGGCCGTGGTAGAGCCGGGTTGTCACGACATTCGGCGTCCGCCAGACTATACTTCCCACCGCGTATGGGCGTTGGCGCCGCCTAAAGGAGCGCGCATGGTTCGCAAGAAAGACGACGGCAAGCACGCGCGCGACCTTCAGCTCGGCTCCGGCGCACGTCTGCGCTCCTTCGTGCTGCTCGCGCTAACGATCGCCGGGCTTTACGTCTGCTTCCTGTTGCTGATGCCCTTCCTCCCGGCCCTGGTCTGGGCGCTCGCGCTTGCGGTCCTCTTCGCCCCCGCCCATCGCGTCGTCGAAGCGCGCCTCGAAAATCCGGGCCTTGCTGCTGCTGCCTCCGTCGTCCTGATCGGCCTCCTGGTCGTCGTCCCCGTGCTGCTCGTCTCCAGCATGGTCATCGACGCTGCCGCCGGCGGCGCCGCCGCATTTCAGGAGCGGTTCGCCTCGGGCGAATGGCGCCGCGCCTTCGAAGACGAGGCGTTGCTCGCGCCTCTCGCGCGCTGGACCGCGCAAATCGACCTGAAGGGCGCCAGCGAGACGGCGACCGGCTGGCTCACGACGACCAGCGCGTCATTCGTCACCGGCTCCGTCCTCGGCGTCATCACGCTGCTCGCGACCTTCTACCTGCTCTTCTATTTTCTCCGCGACCGCGCCGCGGCGCTCGATTGGCTGCGCGACATCTCGCCTCTGTCGCGCGAGGACATGAACCGGCTGTTCGGCCGTGTGTCCGCCACGATCGAGGCCACGCTTTATGGCACGGTCGTTGTCGCCGCCGTGCAGGGCGTTCTCGGCGGCCTCATTTTTTGGGTGCTTGGCCTCCCCATGCCGGTGTTCTGGGGCGTAGTCATGGGGCTGCTTGCGGTCGTGCCCATGCTTGGCGCCTTCGTCATCTGGGTGCCTGCCGCCGTCTACCTCGCCGTCAGCGGCGATTGGGGGAAGGCGCTTATCCTCACCGCCTGGGGAACCATCGTCGTCGGCCTGATCGACAATCTTCTCTACCCGATCCTCGTCAAGGATCAGCTCCGCGTGCACACCGTCCCCGCCTTCATCTCTATTGTCGGCGGCCTCATTCTGTTCGGGGCGTCGGGAATCCTGCTCGGCCCTTTGATCGTGACCGTCACCATGTTCCTCATGGAACTCTGGCGCGTGCCCGTCGGCGGACCGGACGGGGACGACGCTTGATCATCTCTTTTGGGGCGACTGCGCCATCCACAAGAGGGGTGGTGGAAAAGTGGACTTCGCCGCCCGCCTCCCTCACCATTCCTTGGTGCGCAAAATGATTCGCGCGCGGTCGCAGAGGAGAATGGCCTCGCCCGGCCGGTTCTGCACGGCGGTTTCGTAGGCAGCTTTGGCTGTCCGGAAATCACCTGCCTGAACCAGGACCTCGAGGCGCCTGGCCCAGCGGTCGTCCCAAAGTTCGACACGGAAAGGTAGTTCATCCCCCATGGCTCATTTGAGAACAGAACGGGAACGCGGTCAAGCCTCACGCGTTAAACGCGGTGCCATGCTCGGAACCACCCTCAAGCGAATGTTCTCCTTCGCCCGCGTCGGCACGACCGTGATACGCCCGGACGCCTTTGTCCTGCCGGAGCGCTTTTGCGCCTGCGATGGCTCCTGCCTGGTCGAATTCCTGGCCGACAGCGAGGAGGATGCTCGCGAGGT
>DASQLK010000066.1:0-3655 GCA_035630055.1 Methyloceanibacter sp.
GCTCCCGGGCCGATCGGATCAGTCGAATCGACCAGGATCACGTCGAAGCGCTCGTCGGTCTCCGCCACGAACTTGGTGCCGTCGGCGATGACAATCCGGGTGCGCGGGTTGTCGTAGGCGCCGGCGGACACTTCCGGAAAATGCTCGCGGCAAAGATCGATCACACTGCGGTCGATCTCGCAGAGCGTGGCGCTTTTCAGGTTTTCATGCCGCAGCACTTCGCGCAGCACGCCGCCATCGCCACCACCGATGATGAGCACCTTCTTCGCCCGACCATGAGCGAAGAGAGGCACATGCGCCATCATCTCGTGGTAGACGAACTCGTCCTTCGTCGAAAGCTGCACGACGCCGTCCAGCATCATCACCCGCCCGTAGTCGGCGTTATCGAAGATGATGAGCTGCTGGTGCTCGGTCTCGCTGTCGAAGAGGACGCGGTCCGCCTTCAGGCGGACACGGAAACCCGCATGGAGCGTCTCTTCGACCCACCGTTCCATCGCAGTAATTCCTTGCCGCGCAGATGCTCTTTGACGACGACCTTGCCGGGCGTGAATGCCTCTTTCAAGACATCGATCGCAAGCCGGGGCTCGGTATCGCCGCACATGAACACATCAAGCGCGGCATAGCCGTATTCAGGCCAGCTATGGATCGAGATATGCGACTCCGCCAGCACAGCCACACCAGACACGCCGCCGTTCGGCGTGAAGTGATGCAGATGAATGTGCAGGAGCGTCGCGCCCGCAACCTCTACACACCGCCGCAACGTCTGGTCGATGTGTTCTATGTCGTCGAGCCGTTCCGCCCGAATCAGGTCGATGATGAGATGGGTGCCGGCGAACCGGACTCCGTCTCGCTCGCAGAAAAAGTCCTTGTGCCCATCTCCTTCGGAGACGGTGCACCGGGAATGCTTTTCTTCCGTTTGGGCGGTGCTTGAACCATGATCCAAGTCCATCCCCAATTGGAAGAGGGCGTCACTGGACATGGCGTCCTCCCCAACCAGCAGATGTTCAAGTTACGTCTCTCAAAAGAGACGCGCTATTTGCACATCGCGTTCCAGGGATGCAAGAGGTTTTTGGACCCGGAGCACATTATGCCGCTGACGGGAACTTTCGTAGCCGGAGGCGTGGAGCGCGACGCAGCGCGCATTAGGGCGCTGAAGCGTTCCACAATCGTTAATCGAAGGATAGACAGGATGCTCGCCAGCAAGACGCTTCAGGCCCTGACGCTCGCCGCCGGGACGGTCCTCGCCACGATCGCGCCGCAAATGAGCACCGCGCTCGCCGCCGAGGCGTTGCCGTCTCTCGGCGTCGCCGCAGATCAGACCTCGGTGTCGGGCCTCTCCTCCGGCGCGTACATGGCGGGTCAAATCCAGGTCGCCCACTCCAAGGACATCGTCGGCGCCGGTCTCGTCGCCGGTGGACCCTATGGCTGCGCCGAGACGGAAACGAGCCAGTGGCTGCCATTCTGGCCCTTAGCGGTCGGCCAGAACACCGCGCAGGCGCTCAACGCATGCATGAAGACCGAGTGGGGCGTGCCGGATGCCGGCGAGCGCGTGGAGCGCGCAAAGGAGCTTGCCGACGAGGGCGAGATCGATCCCCTCTCAGGGCTCGGCTCGGACAAAGTGTATCTCTACTCCGGGAAGCAGGACGAGACGGTCACGCGCCTCGTGGTCGAGGCTGCCAAAGCGTTCTACGAGAAGGCGGGCGTGCCTGCAGCCAACATCGCCTATGTCGAGGGCGAAGGCGGTCACGCCTTTCTCACCGAGACCGAAGGCGGGGCGTGCGGGGTGACGGCGGAGCCTTTCATCAGCGACTGCGACTACGGTCAGGCCAAGGCCATCCTATCTTGGATCTACGGCGACACGGCGACACCGACGGATGCGCCCAAGGGCAAATTCTCGTTCTTCGACCAGTCTCCTTTCGCTGAACCGGGCGACGGCTTCGCCGATGAAGGCGTGCTTTATGTGCCGGAAGCTTGCGCGAGCCAGGCGGGTTGCCGGCTCCACATCGTGCTGCATGGCTGCGAGCAGTCGCGCGAGGCCGTGGGCGAGGACTTCGTGCGCAAATCCGGCTTCGCGGAGCTCGCGGACACGAACCGGCTTGTGCTGCTGTTCCCTCAGGCCGAAGCGAGCACGACCAACCCGAAAGGCTGCTGGGACTGGTGGGGCTATACCGGTCTCGACTATCTCGGCAAGGACGCCCCGCAGATCGCCGCGATCTGGGCCATGGTCGAAAAGCTGCAAAAGGCGCCGGGAGGCTGATGTGGCCGAAGACGAGATTTTCCTTGTGGTGGAAGCCCCGTTCGGGTCGCACCTCTACCGGCAGGCGCTGGCGCTGCGCGAAGCGATCCTGCGCGCCCCGCTCGGCCTCACGCATACGGAGGACGAGCTTTCCGATGACGCCATGCGCCAGCATTTCTGCGCCGTCGCGCTTGGCGCGGTGGTCGGCACGGTTTCCCTGCGGCCGCTTGACGAGGCCCTGCAGCTCAAGCAGATGGCTGTCGCCGAGGCGCGATGGCGTGAGGGCGTCGGGATGCGGCTCCTGCGGCATGCGGAGGCTTGGGCCGAGGAAGGCGGCTACAGGCTCATGGTCATTCATGCCCGCGCCGGCGCCGAGGGATTTTACGCAAGGTTCGATTACGCCGCCGAGGGTGATCCGTTCGAGGAGACGACCCTCCCCCATGTTAAGATGACGAAGCGTCTCGGCGGGCGCGTATCGCGCTGATGCGGCTTCCAGGCAGATCCTTGCGGCGGCCAATTTTCCTGCTCGCGCTGCTTTTTCTCGTGATGGCGGCCGGGGTCTGGGGCCCGGCCGTCTACCGCACGGTTCTCCTCGGCTCGGGGTTCATGGCGCAAACTCTATGCGCCGGGATCTTCGTGTCCGGGCGCGAGGCGAAGGACGTGCTCGCGCAAGAGCTGAGCGGGCCGCGTTACGAGCTTCTGCGCTTCTTCCAGCCGGCGATTGACCGTGAGCAGAAAAGCGTGAGCGCCTCCGCCTACGGTCTCGGCAGCCGGACATCCATCTTCCGCGACGGCCTCGGCTGCACGCTCGTGATCGGAACGACGGAGGAGGCCCTGCGCTCTGAGGCACGCGGCCTCTTCACGGACTCCAGGCCGGCGGCGGCTGATATTCTTTGGCCAGGCGGCGAGAAGGTCGATCTTGCCGCCCCGCCGAATGGCGTCGATGCCGCGGCGCTGAACGACGCCATCGACGCCATCTTCTCCGAGCCAGACCCAAAGAGGCCGCGGCGCACCCGCGCGCTCGTCGTCGTCTACAAGGGTCGCATCGTCGCGGAGCGTTACGCAGAGGGCTTCCATGCCGACACGCCGCAAGTCGGCTGGTCCATGAGCAAGACCGCGACAAATGCCCTGACCGGCCTCCGCGTCGCGGACGGTAAGCTTGCCATCACGGAGAATGCCCTGATGCCCGAGTGGCGCGACAGCAACGATTCGCGCCGCGCCATCACGCTCGACGACCTGCTGCGCATGACGAGCGGACTCCGGTTCGACGAAACCTACAGCAGCGATTTGAGCGACGTGACGCAGATGCTGTTCGTGCAGGGCAACGCCGCGGCCTATGCGGCGCGCAAGCCGCTCGTGCATCCGCCAGGGACGTCTTGGTACTACTCGAGCGGATCGACAAACATCGTAGCTTCGGTC
>DASQLK010000067.1:0-3788 GCA_035630055.1 Methyloceanibacter sp.
CGGCAATCGGCGGGTTCGAAACCATAATGGCGGCTCGCGAAGTCAATGAGCACATCGCGCAACGCGCGCGCAGTCTTCTCGACGGCTTGGCCGGCGACAACCGTGCCTGTGCTGGCGAAGGTGCCTGTGTCGTAAGGCGTCAGGTCGGTGTCGCCGTTGATAATGGCAATCCGTCCCGCGCGTGTGCCCAGCACCGACGCGGCGAGCTGACGGTGTGACGTCGTCGAGCCATTGCCCATCTCCGTGGAGCCGACGGCCAGGTGATACCCGCCGTCGGCGAGGAGCCGCATCTCGGCGCCGGAGCGATGCTCGGTTGGCGGCCCGGATTCCAGCATGGCAAGCGCAACACCTGTGCCCTCCAGCCAATCGTCGCCGTCGGGTTTGGGCAGGCCGCGGCCGCTCTTGAGCGCCGCCTCGACGAGATCGAGGCACTGATCGATACCGTAGCTGCCAAACTCGACGTCGGATGGATCCTTCCAGATCGATTCGATCCGGTCGGTCTCCCGTACCTTGTTGATGCGTCTGATCTCGAAGGGACTGATGTTAAGCAGCTTCGCCAGGTCGTCCATTGCGCATTCGATCGCAAAGGTCGTCTGGGAGGCGCCGTAGCCGCGAAATCCACCCGCCGGCACCATGTTGGTATAGACGGCGTAGCCGTCCGCCTTTTTGTTGATGCAGCGGTAGGCGGCAATCGGGCTGCCGAGCGCGGCGGCCAGCGTCTCGCCGCCATGGCCGCCATAGGCGCCGGTATTGGAAACGACGCGCACTTGAATCGCGGTGAGGGTTCCGTCGGCCTTGGCGCCAAGCTTCACATGCGTGGTCATGGGATGGCGTGTGGTGGCGCCGATGAACTGCTCCGCGCGGGTGAACTCCCACATCACCGGCCGTCCGATCTTCAAGGTTGCAAGCGCGCACAAGTCCTCGGAAATCATTTCCTGCTTGCCGCCGAAACCGCCGCCGATCCGCTCGGTGAAGACGTGAACCTCGCGGTCGTAAAGACCGAAGAGGTAGCAAAGCTTCTGCTTGGCGATGAAGGGCGCCTGCGAGCTCGTCCGCACATGCAGCCGTCCATCATCGCCGCGCCAGGCAATAGAGCCGTGGGTTTCGAGATGCACGTGCTGCGCCCGCGAGGTCGAGTAGGTCATCTCATGGGTGGCGTCGGCTGCGGCGAAACCTTCCTCGACATTGCCAAGCTCGCCATGGATGTCGACATAGACATTGTCAGTATAGGCGACGCTCTTGTCGTGGAGGATCGGCGCTCCGGGCTCCATCGCAATCTCCGGATCGAACACGGCCGGCAAGAGCTCGTACTCGACCTCCAACTGTCGACAGGCTTCCTCGGCTGCGCCTTCCGTTTCGGCTACGACGGCGGCGACACGCTGGCCGACGAAGCGGACGACATTATCGAGAATGTAGGTGTCATCCGGATCGACGAGATGATCCTCGTGCGTTGCGGTCGAGTAGAGCTTGCGCGGCACATCCTCCCAGGTGAAGACGGCGACCACGCCCGGCACCGCGAGCGCCTTGTCGCGCTTGATCGCGGCGATGCGCGCGTGCGCATGCGGCGAGCGCAGCACTTTCAGGTGAAGCGCGTTTTCGATGGGGACATCGAGCGTGTAGCGCGCGTGACCGGTGACGATTCCTTCCGCGAACGGATTGGGGAGGCTGCGGCCACAAGGATCCCCGGCGATATCGTCTTGGACGTTGACGATGCCGTGCAGGGCATCGTCGATGCTGTGATAGCCGGTGCAGCGGCAGAGATTGCCCTTGAGGAGGCGCGGCAGATCCTGAAGCGCGTCCACATCGAACGTCGCCGCCGTCATGATCATGCCCGCGGCACAAAAGCCGCACTGAAAGGCCTGTGCATCGAGGAACGCTTGCTGGACAGGGTGCAACTCGCCGTCCTGGGCCAGACCCTCGATGGTCGTCACTTCGCGGCCTTCCGCGCGGAAAGCCGGCACGAGGCAAGAGTGGAAGGGAACGCCGTCGAGATAGACGGTGCAGGCGCCGCAGTCGCCCTGATCGCAACCTTTCTTGACGCCGAACCAGCCATGCTCGCGGAGGAACGTGCGCAGGCATTGGCCGGGAGCGGGCTCGGCAGACAGCATTTTGCCGTTGACCGTCAGATTCATTTGGCGGCGAGCTCCTCGCGGATCTGCTCGGCGTAATAGTAGGCAAGGTGGCGCTTATAGGGAGCGGAGCCGTGCACGTCATCGAACCAGAGGGTTTCGTCGACGGCGGCGTCGATCGCATGGCGGAGTTCGGCGGCGCTTGGTATGACTTCGAAACGAAGCTGCACCGGCCGCACGGTCGCCGCCGTGATGGTGAGGATGAGATCGCCGACTTCGGCACTTTGCGTGCCGATCAGCAACGCCGCGGAGCGACCGAGATGGGTAAGCGACGAGCGGCGAAAAGCGAAGCGCTTGGTGAGGGCATTGGCGGGAAGGTGGATGCTGCGAAGGAGTTCGCCGGGATGCAGGACGTTCGCATGGTTGCCGGTCACAAAGTCGATCACGGGAAGCCGGCGAGGTTGGCCGTCACGCGGCCAAAGGGTCAATATTCCTTCCAGCGCGGTCACAAGCGAGATCATCGCGCCCGCCGGCAACGACATGCAGATATTCCCGCCGACGGTTGCCGCATTGTAGATCTTGAAAGACATCAGGAGCGCGTGGCTGCAGATCCGGAACAGAGGCGCGGCGGTCCATTCCGGCGGCGCACGTAAGCGTTCCAGCTCGGCGATGGTACAGGTGGCGGCAATGTCGAGACCGTCGCGGCTTATTTCGAGGGCAGGCCAGCGCAGCGCCTCGAGATCGACCAGGGTGTGAGTCGCGATCTGCGGAGTGGAGAACAGCCAAGTGCCTCCGGCGAGCCACGCATAGCCATCGCGCCACTCGGGTATCTCCTCGCCCGAGCCGGGTCGCTTGATCTCGGTAACCGTGTTTAGATTCATGACCGCCTCATGGCCCAGTGGCGCTCAGCCGCGCGACCATGCCATGATTCACGGAGAGGCGGATAGCGCCGCCTGGCTTCCGTCCTTAGGAATTCAATAAGGCCCGAACAGCAATGAGCGCGCCGGATCCATCCCTGATCGCGAAAGCCCTCGACTGGCAGAGGGAGGGCCGGCATGTCGCGCTCGCGACGGTCATTCAGACATGGGGGTCTGCGCCGCAACCGGTCGGCAGCCTGCTCGTGATCGATGCGGAGGGCAATTTCGCGGGCTCCGTGTCCGGCGGCTGCGTCGAGGCCGAGGTCATCGCACAGGCGCCCGACGTCATCGCGGCCGGACGTGGGAAGGCGCTTAAATTCGGGGTGGCCGACGACAAAGCGTGGAGCCTTGGGCTGACTTGCGGGGGATCCATCCGCGTCTTTCTCGAGCCGCTGCGGGCAGGCGCGGCCGCTCCCGAAAGCGTCTATTCACGCCTGTTGAGCGACGTAAAGGCGCGGCGGCGTGTGGCGCTCACAACCGCAATCGACACTGCGGAGAACCGCCTCGCGTACGGGCCCACCGATCTCGAAGCCGGGATGGCGCCGGCGCTGGAGGATGCGTTTCGGCGTGACGCAAGCCGGCTGGCGGGGGAGGCTGATGAGATCTTCATCAATGTGTTCAACCCAACGATACGGCTCATCATCGTCGGCGCGGTCCATGTCGCGCAGGCGCTCGTGCCGATGGCGCGCGCGCTTGGCTACGAGGTCACGATCGTCGACCCGCGCGAGGCGTTCGCGACGGAGGAACGCTTTGGCGATGCAGTCCTCGTGCGCGACTGGCCTGACGAAGCACTCGTGCGCTT
>DASQLK010000068.1:0-5224 GCA_035630055.1 Methyloceanibacter sp.
ACCGCGCGGCGCGGAGGGTTTGCTGGGTGATGGCGAAGATGACGGCGAACGTATTGTTGACGCGGTGCGCGAGCTCGCGCAGGAGAACCGCCTTCTCTTCTTCGGCGTTCCTGCGCGCGGTGATGTCCTGAAAGCAGTTCACGCCACCAACGATCTTGCCCGCGTCATCGAGGAGAGGATCGAGATTGGCGAGAACCGTAAGCTGGGTCCCGTCCGGCCGGGCGACGATATATTCGCGATCGCGGATGGGCTCGCCCGACTCCAGGAGCAAAGCCATTGGGCTCTCGTCGGCGCGGACAGGCGCGCCGTTCGGCCAGAATGCTTTCCAGGCGCCGCAAAAGCGCGGGCCGCGGCTACCGATCTCGGGCTCGTGGCCCCAAAGGGCGGCGGCGCGCTGATTGTATTGAACGAGGCTGCCTTGGAGGTCGCAGACATAGACGCCGACCGGTAGCCGATCCAAAAGACCGTCCGCGCTGGTGAAGCTCTTCTGGAAAGCCCGGGAGATTACGGACGCTGGCACCTTACGCCGCCGGGAGTCGACACTCGCCATTCATGCCGCCTTTTCAAAACCTGTCTTTGTTGTGCCTACCCTGTAATGCACCGCAATATGCAGAGGTTCCCCAACAAGATAGCCGACGAACGCTGAGATTCCGCACATGCCGGCCCGCGCAACCGGGCTAAGCAGCAGGGGCATCCTTGGGCTTTTCGAGGATCAGGCGGTAGCAATCGAGGTTCCGCGACAGGAACTCGTAAGTGGCGCCCCAAAGGTAAAGGCGGAACTTGCGGAATTCGAAATCGCCGAATGTCTTCTGGATGAAATCCTTGCTGGCGTCGAGATTGCGGGCCCATTGCCGGAAGGTCAGGAAATAGCTCCAGCGGTCGTTGTGGATCTCCTTGACCTCGAAATCGGTCTTGTTCATCTTGTGCAGGAAGTCGTCGAGCACGAGGAACGAATGATTGCCGGGATAGATGTGGCGCACCATGAAGGTTGAAAGCTCGTACTTCTTGCGGGCGGCACTCCCATCCAGAAAGACGCGGCCGCCAGGCTTGAGCAACCGGTAGAATTTGCGCAAGACCCGCTCATAGTCGGGAAGGTGCTCGATCACGCCCATGATGACGATGGCATCGAAGGGCTCGCTCGGCTCGTAATCGTAGAAATCGGTGAGCTCGATGGCGAAGTTGTCGCCGAAATTGGCGAGCTTCTTGCGAAGATAGGCTTGCGACACTTCCGAGTTGGTGATGCCGGTGAAGTGGACGCCGGCCTGCAAAGCGTGGCCCGCGAAGGCGCCCCAGCCGGGGCCGATCTCAAGAACCCGCGTGCCCGGACCGAGCCGGCATTGCTTGATCGCCCAGTCGAATTTCCGCTCCAGGGCCTTCGCCAGCGGCTCGTCGTCGTGCGCATAGATGCCTTGGCTGTAGGCGGGAAAGACGGGATCCAGGAAAGCTTCGAACAGCTTGGGATCGGCGTTGTAGTGCGAGGAGATCGCCTGCTTGTTGGTGTAAACCTGGCCGAAGAGGAGAGGCTGCACGAAGCGCCAAGCGGCGACGAGTGGGTGACTGTCGTCCAGCGACGCGCGCAACGCGAAGGGCTTCAGCATATCGCCTTCGATATCGATATCGCCCTGCAGATAGGCCTCGGCGATATCGCCCTCGTCGAGTGTCCGCAGCGCCTTCAAGGCGCGGTCGTTGTGGAGACCGACATGGAACTCCGGCGCGCCGCTGCCGAATTGACGCCGCTCGCCGTTCGGCATGGAGATCGAAAAGGGCGTCGCCACCCCGCTGACGCGGTTGAAGAAGCTGTCGACCGCTGTTGCTGCTGACATCGGCAAAAAACCCCCGTTCTTCTTGTTCGGCCCCCGGCCCCAGCCCCGGCGGCTTCGGGCTATTGTGCCCCGATCGGCCCAGGAATGAAACGCCCGCGATCCCCGCGCAAGGGCAAGTTCCTGTTGCGGAACCGCCATCGGTGCCCTCTATCATCGGCCGCGGCCGATGGATTTTGGGAGATTTTGCGTATGTTGGACATGACGTGCCTGCCGAAGCTCGCCCTCGCCGCAGCTTTGACCGCCAGCCTCCACGCCGCCGCTGAAGCCCGCACCCCGCACCAGGTCGAACCGGGCTCCGTGGCCGGCAAGCCCGGGTCGATCATCAGGGTCTGGCCGCTCCAGGGCGGCGGCCCCGCAGGCGCGGATGCCTTCCGCATCCTCTACCGCTCGACCGGGCTCAAGGGCGAGCCGATCGCGGTGTCGGGCTCGATATTCATTCCATCGGGGCCGGCGCCGGCGGGCGGGCGCAACGTCATCGCCTGGGCGCATCCGACCACCGGCGTCGTGTCCTCCTGCGCGCCGTCGCTGATGCCCGACGATGCCGGCATGATCTGGGGTCTCGCCGACATGCTGGCGCAAGGCTATGTCGTGACCGCGACCGACTATCCCGGTCTCGGCACGCCCGGGCCGCATCCCTACCTTATCGGCATTAGCGAAGGCCGCGCCGTACTCGATTCGGTACGTGCGGCGCAGAATCTGCCGAGCGCCGGTGCGTCCAACCGGTTCGTCGTGTGGGGCCACAGCCAGGGCGGCCATGCCTCGCTCTATGCCGGCGAGCTCGCGGCGGGCTATGCGCCAGACCTGAAGATGGTCGGCGTCGCCGCGGCGGCCCCTGCCACCTATCTCGTCGAGCTGTTCGACGCGGACGCATCGAGCGCGACGGGAAAGGAGCTCACCGCGATGGCGCTCTATTCGTGGTCGGCGCTTTATGGAACGCCGGCCAGCACGCTCGTGGAGCCGGGCGCGATGGGCGTCTACGAGGCGATGGCGAAAGACTGCATCGAGTCGGTGCCGGAGTTCCTTGCCCTCGACAGAGCCGAGACCCCGCTCGCCAAGGCGAAGTTCCTGAAGGCGGATCCCACCGAGACCGAGCCGTGGCGCACCATCATGCTGCGCAATACGCCGGGCCAGGCGCCAGCAGGGGCGCCCGTCTTCATCGCGCAAGGGACGGCGGATACGACGGTGCGTCCGGCCATCACGGTGAAATTCGCAAAGGCGCTCTGCCGGCAAGGCGCGCGCGTTCACTTCATCGAGCTTCCCGGCGTCTCCCACACCTTCGCCGCCAAGAACAGCGTGCGTGAAGCGCTGCGCTGGATGGGTGAGCGGTTTCGCGGCGCGCCGGCGCCTTCGAACTGTTAGCGGCCTAATAAAGAAGAGACCCGGGCGCATCGACACCCGGGCTCTCAGATGCTCAAGACCAGTCCTTCCCGCTCAGAAGACGAGCTGACCGGCCGCGAGGGCCATGATCAGGATCACGATGAAGATCACGAGGAAGATAAAGAAGAGAATCTTGGCGAGCTGACCGGCGCCGCGTGCCACGCCGCTGAAGCCGAGCGCGCCCGCAACGAGCGAGATCAGCAAGCAGATCAGTGCCCATCTCAGTAAACCCATAGTGCCCCCCAAATGTCGGGCGGCATGCGCCGCCCCGGCTGTCATTATAGGCACGAAGGCCGTGCCCGGAGGCAGCCTATAGGAGTCGCGCAGTGGCGCGAAGGGCCAGGTCGACGCGCTAGTGCCGGATACTGATGACGGTGTTGGACCTGCCGGCCTGGTTCACCAGCGAATAGAGCATCGCCGCGTTGGACGGGTGCAACCGCACGCAGCCATGGGATGCGGGACGCCCAAGATGCTTGACCTCGTAGGAGCCATGGATCGCGTAGTTGCCGCTGAAGAAGATCGAGTGCGGCATCGGTGAGCCATTATAGATTGTGGAGCGATGGTAGCGGACGAGCGACTGCGGCTTGAAGGTTCCGGTCGGGGTGCGGTAGCCGCGGCGGGCCGTCGACACGGGCCAGCTATAGCGCGGGGCACCGTTGACGAAGACATCCATGCGCTGATTTGAAAGGCTGATCTGCGCGACGACCCCGGGCTGCGCGAGCGCGGGAAACATCATGGACAGCACAAAAAGCGCTGCCAAAACAACGGGTTTACGCATAACTCAACTCCCTCTACACAAAACGGGCACTTCCCCGATGCGGGCCCCGCCAAAATTCTTCCGAGCCTTGCCAATCATACTCAGGGGCGGCTGAACATCTCCTGAACGTGCCGAGAATTCACCATCGGAGCCCCTGAAGCAACCAATCGGGAAGTCAGGGGCGTTCAAATGGCGCGCAAATTTGTGATAGGCTCTGGCGCAATCTTAGGGACCGGGGCGCGAGCCTCGGATCGAGGGCGATGCGAAGGCTTACACTTTGCCTCGTGACACTTGTCCTTGCCGGCACGGCGGCTGCCGAGCAAGTTGCGCCGCCGCGTCCGGCGTCGCCGACCCTAGCGCAGGCGGTCGCCGAAAAGACGCCGGAAAAGAAGCCCGCCGCAAAGAAACCGACCGTGAAGAGCCCACCCGCGCGGGATCTCTTCGGCACGGTCGAGTCACCGGCACCCATCGCCGCGCGCGCCATCGGCAGCTATGCCAAGGGTTGTCTTGCCGGTGGGTCTGCCCTTCCCATCACCGGTCCGAATTGGCAGGTCATGCGCCTGTCACGCAATCGGAACTGGGGGCATCCGCGCCTTCTCGACTACATGGAGCGGCTCGCAAGCGACGCGCGCGCGCTCGACGGCTGGCCAGGGCTTCTCGTCGGGGATATGGCGCAGCCGCGCGGCGGGCCGATGCTCAACGGCCACAGCAGTCATCAGATCGGACTCGATGCGGATATCTGGCTGACCCCGATGCCCGACCGGATCCTCACCCCTGAGGAGCGCGAAGACGTCACCGCCGTGTCGATGCTGAAGGACCCCTTCACCGTCGACCCGGACATCTGGACGCCCGAGCACACGAAGCTCATCCGGCGCGCGGCCACCTATCCGCAAGTCTCGCGCATCTTCGTCCATCCCGCGATCAAGAAGAAGCTGTGCGAGACCGCAGGCAAGGATCGCGCATTTCTGCGCAAGGTGCGGCCGTGGTGGAACCACTACTACCACTTCCATGTCCGGCTCTCCTGCCCTCCAGGGCTCGAAGGCTGTGAGAATCAAGCGCCCGTCGGTGCTGAGGACGGCTGCGGCGCGGAATTGAAGCACTGGTACGCGATGCTCAAGTCGGCGGCGATCGCGGCGGCGAAACCGGCAAAGCCCGGCGCCAAACCCTGGAAGGGCAAGCCGCCGCTCACCATGGCGCAACTGCCGCGCGACTGCGGCACCGTCTTGAAGGCCGGCGGCCATACCCCCGTGATCGCCGATGTCGCCAC
>DASQLK010000069.1:0-7420 GCA_035630055.1 Methyloceanibacter sp.
GATCGGCCACTCGATTGCGTCATAGGCGGCGCGCAGCGTGAGCGACTTCGTCAGCAGCAGAAGCACCGCCGCCCCGAAGAAGGCAACGCTGATCGTGACCACATCGAAAGCCACGAGCGCCATCGCAAGTGCAAGCACGCCGATCGGCAGAAGGCTCGCCTTGCGCCCAATGCGGAGATCGCGCTCTGCAAGCGGCAGGCAGTGCAAGGCACCGAGCGTCTCAGGCATGGTCGTCAGATTGCCTTGCAGCACGATCACATCGCCTGCCTTCAGCTTCACCGAGCGGATGCGATGGGCGATCCGCCGGCCGGTGCGGCTCACGGCCAATAGATTCACGCGATGCCGGTCGAAAAGCTGCAGCTGACCGGCAGACCCGCCGACAAGCTCGGAATTGGGCAGGACGACAGCCTCCATCACGCCGATTTCGTCGAGCGGCGTGTCCGCTTCCTCGGTTTTGTCGTCGCGCGTAAGCTTCAGCTTCTCCAGAGTAACGACGCGCTCCAGCGCGGTCGGTTCGCCCTGCAGGATGAGAATGTCGCCGGCCTTGATGACGACGTTACCGGCGGGCTCGTAGCGCCTTTGCTGCCCTCGCAGCAGGGTGATGACCTCGATCTCACCCTCACCCAAATCCTCGAGCGCCTTCACGGTCAGGCCCGCGGCCGGCGAATCCTCCGGAACCTCGACCTCGGTAGTATAGGCTTCCAGGTTGAATGCGGCGTCGATGGTCGCGGCGCCTTTTCGATCCTGCGGCAGCAGTCGCCATCCGAAGACGAGAAAGATGAAGCCGGCGATGGCGATGCCGGCCCCCACCGGCGTGAAGTCGAACATCCCGTAAGGCTCGCCCAGGATCTGCTCGCGAACCCGCGAGACGATGATGTTCGGCGACGTGCCGACGAGTGTGACGATGCCGCCCAAAAGCGCGCCGAAAGACATCGGCATCAGCAGAGAAGACGGGGACGTGCCGGTGCGCCGCGCGAGCTGGAAAGCGATCGGCATCAGCATCGCCAGCGCCCCGATGTTCTTCACGAACCCCGACATGACGGTGACGGAGCCGACAAGCGCAATGATTTGACGCCGGACATTGGTGAGATACGGCCCCAACGCGCGAACCGCGCGCTCAACGACGCCGGAGCGCGCCACCGCTGCGCTGACGACGAGGGCGCTGGCAACGATGATGACGATGTCGTCGCTGAAACCTGTGAACGCCTTTTTCGCGGGCACGATGCCGACGCCGATGGCGGCGAGCAGAGCCAGCGAGGCGACAAGGTCGTAGCGCAACTTGCCCCATACGAAGAGGCCCATCATCGCGAGCACGATCCCCACGGCGAGCGCTTGATCGAGCGTCATGGCTTGCAGCGCCTCCCGGCACTCCCCCTACTGCACGGCTTCGATGGATAGGTGGATGACGAAGAAAAATACAGAAGGATAATGGACAAGGCGAGGGGCGGCTTGGAGAACCAACCCGCCCCCGTCGTCACGGCCGCGTATCGCGCCGTTGTCTAAGGCGGGTCTTAACCCGCCTGCTTCTTGGCCGGCATCCAGCGCATGTTCTCGCGGTCATAGGTGTAGCCAGGAGCGCCTTCCAGCGCCTCCTTCGTGGTGTTCATCACGAGATAGGCATCGCCGTCCTTCTCGGCCATCTTCAGAGAGTTGAAGGGAACTGCGACGTCTTTTTCACCCACGCCGAGAAAGCCGCCGACGCCGATGATGACCGCGGTGATGCGGCCGTCCTTGTCGAGAAGAACGTCGTTCACGTCGCCGATCTTGTTCTCTTTGGTGTCGTAAACGTCCTGCTTATAGACATTGCTCACTGTCATGGCGTCGTCGGGCACGGTCTGTAGAACCGCGGCGTTGCCTGAATCGGTGGCCGCAAGCGCGGGTGCTGCGCCGAGCGACAGCGCGATCGCGAGTGCGGGAAGAATCTTTCTCATGTCGGTCTCCTCGTTCAAAGGTTGGTACCCGGAAGGAAACTCGGCTAACTCCAAGGCGTTCCCGGCCAAAAGTGGCGCAATCAGAGCGGCATTAACCGCTATCCGGCCTCGACGGCCTTCTTTCGGGCGGGCTTTCGTGGCTGGGGTTGAGGCCGATCGCCGATCGCCTCGCCAGCCGCAGCCGCTGCATCCGCCGGAGTCGGCGCCACGACTGTTGCGGGCGCCTCAGGCTTCCGCGCAGCCTCGACCACGAATTCTGCGGCATCTTTGAGGTTCGATGCATAGCCGTCAGCCTCCGCCGTCGACTCCAGTGCCTTGATGAGGCCGCTGTCGCCGTCGCGCCAATAGGCCACGAGAATCTTGCAGCCCGCAGGCAGAATGCGGCGCAATCTGCGGACGAGATAACGGACATGCGCCGGCGTGCCGCCGACACCGAGATAAGAGAGGCAAACGAGCTTTGCCTCTGAGGTTTCGAGCGACGCAATATGCCCCGGCGATATAGCCTCACGCTCGACTGATTTCGCATTCAGGCCGTGCTTGCGCAGGAGCCCGGAGAGCACGCCGGCCGCGGCTTCGTCCAGCGGCGTGCGCCCGCCAATGCACAGAACCGCATCGTCCGACGCCCAGCCCGGCGCCAGATCGCCGCGCTCAAGAATTGGGAGGGCCTCGTTCTCACCCTCCTCCAGACTGGTAAGAGAGGCGAGACCGCCCTCCTTCTGCTCGACCTTCTCCTCCTGCGTGACGCTGCGGAACCAGCGGCGGGGCTCGAACTCGGCGAGATTCTCCATCACTTCATGGACGGTCGAATCCACCAGCTCGAGATGATTGTCCTGCAAGGCGCCCCGCTCGGCATCGATCTCGGCGAGCTCCAATCCCTTCAAGACAACCTCGTCGAGATAGTTCACAAGCGGCCTGCCCTCTTTGAGGCACAGCTCGGCCTGATAGGTGGCCTCCGCCGAGTCGCCGCTGAGCATGCGTTGATAGAAGCTTTGCTCTGGTGTGAAGGCGGGCGCGTCGCCGAGCAACACCTCAAGGAAACTCAAACTTTCGATATGCCTGCCGAGCACGACGAGGAGAACGGTGAGCGGCATCGCAAGCAGAAGCCCAAGCGGCCCCCACAGCCATGTCCAGAAAACCGTCGAAATGATCACCGCGACGGGCGATAGGCCGGTGCGGTGCCCATAAACAAGCGGCTCCACGACCTGACCCATGACAAGTTCGGAGATGAGAAAGAGGACGCCGATCATGAGAAAGGTCGTCCAGCCCGGCTCCACCACCGCGGCGAGGAGCAGCGGCGGCGCCACGGCAATGAACGAGCCGACATAGGGCACGAAACGCATCAGCGTCGCGAGCACGCCCCACACGATCGGGCTCGGTATGCCGATGAGCCAGAGCATGAGCGCGATGAAGACACCGTAGGCGGTGTTGATCAGCACCTGTACGAGGAAATATTTACTCAGACGCTCGGCTGCATCCGTCATCGCCGCGGATGCCCGCTGCAAGTCGGACGCGCCGAACAGCCTAAGCAGGCGATCGCGGAGATCTTCGCGCTGTACCAGGATGAAAATCACGAACAGAAGGATGATGCCGACCATCGCCAAGGGCGGGAGAAGCACTTCCAGGATCTCTTGATAGAACTGGAACGGCCGCGGGGCCGGCTCGCGAATCTCGACCGGCAAAGGCTCCTTCGCATCAGGCACTTCCGCCTCTGCGCCCACTCTGGGTTCGGGCTTCGGGTTGGCAAGCTCCTCGTCCAGCCGCTTGAGGGCTTCGGACGCCTTCTTGAGAGCAGGCGTGCCGGCGGCGGATTCCCGCAGCGATCCAATTTTCTTGGACAGCGTGACCTGATAGGCCGGCAGATCCTCCGCAAGATCCGAGAGTTGATTCGAGATCGCCCAGCCCACGGCAAGCAGGAAGGCAAAGGCCGCGGACACGACGATCCCCACTGCCAGCACGCGTGGAACCTTGAGGCGGCGCAGGAAGATCAGGGGCGGCGTGAGAACGAAGCTGATGAGGATGGCCAACGTCAGTGGCAGCAGCACCTCGCGGCCGAAATAGAGCGCCGCAACGACAATGGCTGTGATCAACAGACCTTGCAGGACGGCAAGACGACTGTCCTGGCCCGAGGTGAAAATCGCGAGAGGCCGACGTGGCGGCATGGGGTCGTCCTCAGTCCGCTGCTTCGCCGAATGGCGCCTTGAACATTATAGAGAGATGGCGCTGCCATTGGTAACCTGGAGACAGCGGAGCGCGGCCAGGCGCAACTTAACGCGGGTTTGTCGCTAAAGTTCCGCCGCGCTCAGTCCGGCCGGGGAGGCCGTGCGGGTGAGGCCCTGGTGTCCGGACGGCAGCGTCCGCGGCACGAGGACCGTGAGGGCTTGGCGGCGGATGCCGATTTCGGCTGGAGTTTCCAGGCAGATCTCGCCGTCGACGTTGATCGGCCTTGGCTTCCGCGTACGCAGCACCACCTTCGTCGCGCTGTACCGCTCCAACACCTCGGGATTTTCGCCCAAACCGAAGCGAAGATAGGCAAGCGCCGCAAAGAGCTGCCAGAGCCGGCCGGGCCGGACGATGTAGACGTCTAGGAGCCCATCATCGATGGCGGCGTGGTCCGACACGATGAGCCCACCGCCGTGGAAGCGGCCGTTACCGACGCTTACCTGATAGGCGAGGCCGATGGAGGGAGGCTGATCATCGATCCACACCTCGGCGGTGAAGGGCTTTGCGTTCTGCGCCGCCTGCCGCAGGCTCGCGCCATAGCTGAAGACCTTGAGGCGCCGTTTCAGCGACTTGGATTGCGCCTCCGCCACTGACACCGGGATACCGATACTGGCCACGTTGAGAAAGGGCCGGTCATTGACCATGCCGACGTCGATCGCCTGCTCCACGCCTTCGAACGCCGTCCGCGCCGCCTCCTGTAAATCGAATGCAACGCCGATCGTCCGCGCAAAGTCGTTGGCCGTCCCAAGCGGCAGCACGGCCAATGGCTTGCCCAGCTCCAGGAGCGCGGGTAGCGCGCATGAAATGGTGCCATCGCCGCCGCCAATGACGATGCGGTCTTTGCCGGGTCCTTGCTCGCGCAAGGTCGCGTTCAAATGCTCCGGCGAGCGGCTCTTGATAACGAGGCAGCTCGGATGCTCCTCGGCAAAGCGCTCGACCTCGCGCAAGGCCGCTTCGGCGCGCGAGGCGTTCGGATTGACGACGACCAGCACGGAAGGTTTGCTCACGACGGGCACCTGACGGAGCAATGTTGCATCGAGGCCTTATAGGAAGTTTCGGCGCGGGGCCGCCAGCCTAGCGTTTGCCCGCCTCGCCCTTGTCCGTGGCGCGGTCCAGGGCCTTTTCCGTTTCCCCCTTGCCGGCCTCCGCCTCGACCGCGAGGGCCATGCCCGCAACGGGGTGCCCTATGCGCGGACCGGACTTCTGTTCCTGCTTATCATCGCCATGGCCGCCACGGCTCACGGCCTCATTGGCTTCGGTGATGTCGTCGGTGGATGTTTTCTTGGGCTTGGTCATGCGGCAACAACGTGCGCAATTGCCTTTCGTTCCTGGCTGTTGCGTCGCCCCTGGAACTGTAGAATGCAGTTCCGCATTGTCCGGCAGCCCACCCTCGACCCATGCAATGAACCAAAAGCCCGATCCCTACGGTCGCGACGCCAAGCGCCCGCATCACATTCCCCTTCGCGGCTGGCTCCAAGTGATCCAGCGCGTATGGCTGGAGAGTGGCCGCGACAACCTCTCCGTGGTGTCGGCGGGTTGCGCCTTCTACGCGCTCTTCGCCCTCTTTCCCGTGCTTGCTGCTCTCATCTCGCTCTTCGGCTTGGCGACGGATCCGAACAGCGTCGAGCAGCAATTTGCCATGCTGGAGGATGTGCTGCCGTTGCAGGCCTATGATGTGGTCATCGACCAGATTCACCGTCTTGCAGCGACATCGGGCCGTACGCTCGGCTGGAGCTTGGCGGTGAGCGTCGCCATCGCGCTTTGGAGCGGCAATGCCCTGACGCAAGCCATGTTCGCCGCCTTGAACATCGCCTATGAAGAGCCCGAAAGCCGCAGTGTGCTCCGCTACTATCTGAGCGCGCTGACCTTTACCCTTGCCGGGCTCGCCGGCGTCCTCGCGATGCTGTTCGCGATCTTCTACGTGCCCCTGATGTTTGCCTATGCCGGTTTCTCGCAAGGCTTCGAGCGCATCGTGGCCATCGGGCGCTGGCCGCTTCTAGCTATCGTCGTTCTCGTTCTCCTCGCGCTCCTCTACCGCTACGGACCGTGCCGCCGCAGCGCGAAGTGGCATTGGGTGTCTGTCGGCTCGCTTTTCGCAACGACGGTCTGGCTGCTCGCCTCGGCGGGCTTCTCGCTCTACGTCGCGAACTTCGCCAATTACGACCGCACCTATGGCTCTCTCGGCGCCGTCATCATTCTGCTCTTCTGGCTCTACATATCGTTCTACATCATCCTGCTCGGCGCGGAGATCAACGCCGAGCTCGAGTTGCAGACCGCGCAGGACACCACGCGGGGCGGCCCGAAGCCGATCGGCAGCCGCGGCGCGTTCGTCGCCGATCATGTAGCGGGCGGCCCAGGTGGAGAGACGCGGCCCGTCAGCCCTGTTACCGCCAATCCCGCGCAAGCGAAGCCCGGCGGATCCGATTAAGCGGCAGCGATCAAGCCGCGATGCGCAACTCGAATCGGCAGAGGAGCCCCTCGGGGCGCCACTCGAAGAGCGGCTCCGGAACGGACTGTCGTCGCGTCAGCCGCTCCAGAAGCGTGACGCCGAACCCCTTTATCAGCGGTGGAGTGACTTTGGGGCCTCCGCTTTCTTTCCACACGACCCGAAGCACTTGCTGATTGCCCTGAGCGCTTTCTACAAGCTCGCAATCGACCTGGACACGGCCTGTGCCGTTCGCCAGCGCACCATATTTGATCGCATTGGTCGCTAACTCATGCAGAACGAGAACCAAGGTCTGCGTGTCGCGCGGGCTGAGCATCACATCGCTCGCTCTGATGTCCATGCGTCCGTGCACGCCAAGCGCGATCATGGATCTTTCAATCAGCGACAGCAGCTGAACCGCCTCCCAATCGCCGCGGAACAGAAGTTCGTGCGCCGTGGCAAGGCCGCTAAGGCGTGACTTGAAGGACGTAACGAACGCTTCCGCTTCCGGGCGGTGCTCCGCCGTCATCGTGACGAGACTGTTCACCACGGCGAGCACGTTCTTCATGCGGTGCGACAGTTCGCGGTTCAAGAGTTCCTGATGTTCCTGAACCCGCCGCCGCCCGGTGACATTGAAAATCACCCCCGCCATGATGCGCGCGGCACCATCGTCGCGCTCGACGACGCGCGCCTGACTGCAGATCCAAATGGGCTCGACACGGCCCCCTGGATAAAGACGCAAATCCTGCACGAACACATCGTCGCTGCGTGAAGCCTCGGCGAGCGCAATCCGCAGCAGACCGACCTCCTCGCTGTCCATGAGATTGAAGAGCTGCGAGGCGTG
>DASQLK010000070.1:0-5211 GCA_035630055.1 Methyloceanibacter sp.
GCGTCGGATCTGATGGTCGCCGTCTTCGGCGACAAGGGCCGCCACGCCCGCTCGACGATCGGAGTGGCCGAGCTGCCGGCCGACGCGGCGGTCGAGGTGGAAGCGATCTTCGAGGTGGCATGAGCGCGCCGGCCTGGCTTACGGCCCGTCCGATCGCCCATCGCGGCCTGCACGACCGCTCGCGGGGCATCGTCGAGAACACCCTCACGGCCGCCGACGCGGCCGTGACCGGCGGCTTCGCCATCGAATGCGACGTGCAGGACACGGCCGACGGCGAGGCCATCGTCTTCCACGACCACACCCTCGAGCGCCTCACCGGCGAGCACGGCCCGGTGCGCGAGCGCAATGCTGCCGAGCTGACGGCGCTCGCCGTCGCTGCCACGGACGATCGTATCCCGACCCTGGAGGCGTTCCTGGCGCGCGTGGCAGGCCGCGTTCCGGTGATCGTCGAGATCAAGAGCCGCTTCGACGGCGACCTCACGTTGACGAGGCGCACGGTCGCGGTTGCCGCCGCCTATGACGGCGCGGTCGCCTTAAAATCGTTCGATCCGGCCGTGGTCGGGTCGCTGCGCGGCGTCGCACCGGATATGCCGCGCGGCATCATCGCCCAAGCGCGCTACGACGGCCGCGAATGGCAAGGCCTGAGCGACGAAGCGCGTCACGCCATGGCCAATCTTCTGCACCTGTCGCACACCCAGCCGGATTTCGTCTCCTGGCGGGTCGGCGACCTGCCGCTGGCGGCGCCGTTCCTGTGCCGCCATCTCGGCAAGCTGCCGGTGATGACCTGGACCGTGCGCAGCGACGGCGACCGCCGCCGCGCCGCCGCTCACGCCGACCAGATGGTGTTCGAGGGCTTCGTGCCGAGCTAGGCTCGATGGCCTTGCAAGCAGCCCGAAACAGCCGCGCTTATTCAAACTTTTCGCCAATATCCCGCCACACCGGAGCGAACATCCTGCAACCGTCAAGCTTTGCGGGAGGCACGTTGTGGAGAGCGAAACCCAGGAGATCACGCGGCAGTATCGTCTGAACTTCAACCATCGCGAGGCCTTTTGGGACGACCCGATCCCACCCGAAATCACATCGTGCGTCACCGGAATGAAGACCGCCGGGACCATCGACCGAACCAGCCTGCTTGTCTGGTCGCTGCTGAACATCTCTCGAGTCGAAACGGCAGATTTGGCCTTTCAGGGTTGGATCCGGATCCTCGTCAGGACGAGCGCCGATTTCGACGAGGCCGCGTTCAAGCGAGACGTCGCCGACGTCGTGAACGGGGTCAAGCAGTTGCAGCGCGATGAGAAAGCACACAGTCTCGATGCCGGATCGCCCGAAACGGTCCCGCGCGCGGTGCATGGGCCCTCTTCCGTTCAGGAGATGCAGGCTGCGTCGTAGTCGATTTCGGCGCGGACCGACCTGATCAACCGCGAGCCGCGCAGGAGAAAACCCCGGTCTTTGCACCGGGGTTTTCCCGTTGTCTCGCGCATTGGCTCCTTTGCGACTCAAGGTCGTTCACGTTCGTTAAGCCGATTTGCAGCACCTTAACGCGGCTGTAACCCCTGTGGCCGCCGCTCCACAAGAATGCCCAAACTCGCGCCCCAAACAGCCAAGCTGGGAACACGGTAAATGCATCTACTTCGCTCGTCAGGTTCCTTCAGCCGCACGGGACAAGAGCGATGCAAAAAGATCGGAAGCAATCTCCAATGACTTCGGATGGTGGCGCAGCACTTCACGGCAACATCATCGACCTGATCCCGATCGCCAAGGCACATTCTGATAGAGCGAGCGGGTTCGCCTTGATCGATCAGGCTGCTGAAGCCATGCAAGCCAGCGAGCAGCGTGCGTCGCATGCTGAAGAGAAAGCGCAAAAAATCTCCAGCAAAGCAATCGAGGCAGTCAGGGCAGCGCAACTGCGCATCGAGCAGGTGCAAGCGCAAGCTCGTCTGATCGAGCAGCATGCTGCGGAGCAAGCCAACTTGGCGGAGGAGCGGATCGCAAAAACAGAAGCGTTGGCGCAGGAGCGGATCGAGCAAGCGCAAACTTGCGCGCACGACGCCGAGGAGCGTGCACGGGCAGCAGAGAGCCGGCTAAGGATGGCCGAGGCGCGAGCCGACGATGCGGAGGAACGGCTCGAGCAGCTCCATGAGGCCCTTCGGCGCAAACTGCCGTCTCCTTCAACGAGCAATTCAGCAGATCGCACCTACGAGGGTCGTTGCTTACAATTGAGATACGCTGCCGGGTGATCCCGATCCCGTAAGGCTTGGGTCTCTCAAGCCGTGTGCTCCCCGTTCTCGCGTCGACCGAATCTCGGATGTCCCCGCCGTCAACCGGGGCGCAAAGGCGGTGTGCTGTGAAGGAGCCGACGAAGCCACCAAGGCCAAAATCGTCTGCGAAAGCTCAATCGACGCAGGCCGACGACGACGGCTTTGGCCCGCTTAAAATGCACTTGGTCGCCGTCCTGAAACGAGCGCGGGCGTCGCTGCGTGCTAAGCGTTCCTGAATCACTGCAACCCGCACCGCGATCAGCCTCGTCTTTGGCCCGACACCGCAGCGAGGCGATGTCGAAGCCTTTGGGCGCAGCGGCGGCGCCGCTCTCATCCGATCGATGGATCGGGATTGCGGCGAGGTCGTCCCAGCATAGGAGTCGGCATCGGTACGGCGGCTGGCCCTTGAGTCCGGCGATCCGGAACTGTGATTCACGGCGGTCAGCGGGAGGCGACCGCGCGCGCCCTCCTCCGCGGTCGGCCTGCGGGATAGAGTATTGGCCGAAGGAAAGACTTTTTGGGCTCAGCGCTGGTCCTCGCCGTACTCGCGAAGCTTATTGCGGAGCGTGCGAATCGATATCCCCAAGATGATCGCCGCGTGAGTGCGATTGCCGCGGCAATGCTCCACGGTGTGGATGATCAGGTCGCGTTCAACCTTCGCGACCGTTTGTCCGACGAGGGCGGGAATCCTGAATCGAGCGCCTGCCGTGTCGCCCGAGGCGTGTCGAGCCGCAGATTGACCAGGGTCACTTGCTGGTTGCCGCATCCGAATTGCTCCAAGGCTATCGTGCTTGCCTTGGCTCACTGTCGGCGGTCGACGTGGTCAAAGCTTGACCGTTTCCGGAGCGAGTTTGTGACACTTTCGCGGAACCTAGTCACACGCGTTAATGACAGGAGGCACTCTGCCGAGATGCGATGCCGATGATGTCCGACCCCGTGCAGCTCTTCAGCGGGACCTTGACCGATGCCCGAGCCACAATCGACGCGCTGGACGAACCTCTCCCTGCTTTCCGTTCTGGCCCTGCTGAGGCATCTGCCCGGCTTTTCGTTACTCCTCCTTGCCCCTAAGTTCTCCCTGTGTCCTTGACCGTCAAAATCGCGACGAGCCTGAAAGCCGTGCCGGCCGAGGCTTGGGACGCCTGCGCCAACCCGGCCGTCATCAGCACAAACGGCGCCGGGTTGGCCGTCGGCGACCGGCATAACCCCTTCGTGTCGCATGCCTTCCTGTCGGCGTTGGAGGAATCGGGCTGCGTGTCGCGCCGCACCGGCTGGGGACCGGCGCATGTTCTCGCCGAAGATGCGGGCGGGCGCCTTGTCGCGGCGGCGCCGTGCTACCTCAAGAGCCACTCGCTCGGCGAATACGTGTTCGATCACGGCTGGGCCGACGCCTACGAGCGCGCCGGCGGGCGCTACTATCCGAAGCTGCAGGTGAGCGTGCCGTTCACGCCGGTCACCGGCCCCCGCCTGCTCGCCGCCGACGGCGACCATGCCGCGCGGGCGGCGCTCGTTTCGGGGGTGCGCGCCCTACGCGCACAGACCAACGCCTCGTCGATCCACCTTACCTATCTGCCGGAGCCAGATTGCCAGGACTTGGCGGGCGACGGATTCCTGGCGCGCAGCGGCCAGCAGTTCCACTGGTTCAACGATGGTTATGCGTCGTTCGACGACTTCTTGGCCGCGCTCGCCTCGCGCAAGCGCAAAGCCATCCGGCGCGAGCGGCGTGAGGCCCTTAGGCATGGCGTCACGATCGAGCGGCTGACCGGGCGCGACATCACCGAAGCGCATTGGGACGCCTTCTTCGCCTTCTACATGGACACGGGCTCGCGCAAATGGGGCCGGCCCTATCTCAACCGCGCCGTCTTCTCACTGCTCGGCGAGCGCATGGCCGAGCGCATGCTCCTCGTCGTCGCGAAGCGCGCCGGCCGCCCGATCGCCGGGGCCCTCAACTTCATCGGCGGAGACGCCCTCTACGGGCGCAACTGGGGATGCCTCGAGGACCACCCCTTCCTGCATTTCGAGCTCTGCTACTACCAGGCGATCGACTTCGCCATCGAACGCGGCCTCGCCCGCGTCGAGGCCGGCGCGCAGGGCGAGCACAAGCTGGCGCGCGGCTACCGCCCGGTCACCACCTGGTCGGCGCACGACCTCGCCGACCCCGGCCTGAAACGCGCCGTCGCCGACTACGTGGCGCGGGAGCGCTGCGCCATCACCGAAGCCAACGAGGAGTTGGAGAGCGCAACGCCGTTCCGGCGCGGGTAGCGTCATCGCCTGAAAACGCTCTGGACATCGTCGGCGGAGCCGCCATGCTGGGCACCCCCGCCCTCACCCGTTTTGTGCCATGGCCTACGATCCGACCAACGTCTTCGCCAAGATCCTGCGCGGCGAACTGCCCTGCGAAAGGATCTACGAGGATGACAAGACCCTCGCCTTCATGGACATCATGCCGCGCGCCGACGGCCACGTGCTGGTGATCCCCAAGAACGCCGGGCGCACCATCCTCGACACGCCGCTCGCCGATCTGCAAGCGGCTATCGCAACCGTGCAGCGGGTGGCGCGCGCCGTGAAGGACGGGATGAAGGCCGACGGGCTGACCATCCAGCAGTTCAACGAGCCGGCCGGAGGCCAGGTGGTGTTCCACCTGCACTTCCACATCCTGCCGCGCTGGGATGGGCTGGCGCTGCGGCCCGCCGGCGGGCCGATGGCGCCGCAATCGGCGCTTGCCGAGCATGCCGGCCGCATCCGCGCCGCGCTCGACGCGGGTTAGATCCACAGCCGTTCACGCGCGATCCTCGCGCATGTCGCGCTCGGGGCCGCCCGGACGCTCGATGTCCTTATGCCGTCGATGGCCATGCTCGCTTGCGGCGCCCGAGCCGAACGGCCCTCGCTAGCTAATGATTGGCGAGGATAGCTTGCACACCCTGGACGAGGGCGGCCGGCGACGTGCCCATGGCGC
>DASQLK010000071.1:0-3370 GCA_035630055.1 Methyloceanibacter sp.
CGCCGTCGTTGGTGACGATGAAGCCGTGCAAATAGAGATCGAAGCCGTCCTGCACCGCCGCACTGTCGACCTTGGCGACGAGACGGCTCGCCCGGATCAGCCCGTCGCTGTCGAGGCCGATCCGTTGCCCCAGGCCCGCGAGCTCGTCCGGAGTGCGCCGCGAATGCCTGCCGCGCCCGCCGCAGACATGGATGCCGAGCTCGCCGGAGAGAGGGCCAAGGCCCCGCTTCAGCGCGCCGATCACGCTCGTGGTGATGCCGGAGGAATGCCAGTCCATGCCCATCACGGCGCCGAAGGACTGGAACCAGAAAGGATGCGCCAGCCTGCGCAGGAATTCCTCGCGGCCGTAGTGATGCACGACCGCCTGGCAGATCACGGCTCCGAGCGCGGCCATCCGGCTCGCGAGCCAGGGCGGCACGCGGCCGCCATGGAGCGGCAGGTCTGCGCTTCCGGTCCTCGCTGCCATGGAACCTCCGGTCTTCTTGTCGATTCGGCAGTATAGTCCCGCTCGGCCGGTCCGTCCGCCGCAGGCCCTTGCGATCAAAGCTTCGTGTCCGGCGTTAGACCCAAAGCCCCGCAATCACCATATTGGGGCGAACAGCTTGGAGTCATCACCCATGGGAACCTATCGCAAGACCGAAGAGGCCGTCGCGGCGCTCACGCCCGAGCAGTATCGCGTCACGCAGAAGAGCGGCACCGAGCCGCCCGGCACGGGCGAATATCTCGATAACAAAGAGCCCGGCATCTATGTCGACATCGTCTCAGGCGAGCCGCTGTTCGCATCGTCCGACAAATATGAGTCCGGCTGCGGCTGGCCGAGCTTCACGAAGCCAATCGAGCCCGCCCATGTCAACGAGCTCAGCGACAGCACCCATGGCATGATCCGCACGGAGGTGCGCTCGGCGCATGGCGACAGTCACTTGGGTCATGTCTTCAATGATGGCCCGCGCGATCGCGGGGGTTTGCGTTATTGCATCAACTCGGCGTCGCTCCGCTTCATTCCCCGCGATCGGATGGAGGCGGAAGGCTACGGCGCTTATCTCGATCAAGTGGAGGACGTGACATGAGTGAGGAGCGCGCAGTTCTCGCCGGCGGATGCTTCTGGGGCATGCAGGATCTGATTCGGCGCTTGCCGGGCGTGATCTCCACCCGCGTCGGCTATTCCGGCGGCGAGGTGCCGAACGCGACTTATCGCAATCACGGCAACCACGCGGAGGCGATCGAGATCGTGTTCGATCCGGCCAAGACGAGCTTCCGGGATCTCCTTGAGTTCTTTTTCCAGATCCATGACCCGACGACGCTGAACCAGCAGGGCAACGACCGCGGGGCCAGCTACCGCTCGGCGATCTTCTATACGACCCCCGAGCAGAAGCGGGTCGCGGAGGACACGATCGCCGATGTCGAGGCGTCGGGCCTCTGGCCCGGCAAGGTCGTCACCGAGGTGACGCCGGTCAGCGATTTTTGGGAGGCCGAGCCCGAGCATCAGGATTATTTGGAGCGGCAGCCCAACGGCTATACCTGCCATTTCGTGCGGCCGGGCTGGAAGCTGCCGCACAGGGCGGACGCGGTCTAGCTGAAGCACACGCGAACATTCAGCCCTCGTCATGGCCGGGCTTGTCCCGGCCGTCCACGTCTTGACCTAAACCTCTGATGTCCTTTTGCGACATGAAGGCGCGCCCCTGGATAGCCTGCGCATTGTAGACTTGACGCCGCCTGCCGAGTGACTTCGCCAAGACCGCAATCGCAGTGAAAGGATCGCGTCCATGAGCATCGTGACCACAAAGGACGGCGTCGAGATTTTCTACAAGGATTGGGGCTCCGGCCAGCCGATCATGTTCCATCATGGCTGGCCGCTCAGCGCGGACGATTGGGACGCGCAGATGCTGTTCTTTCTCGGTCAGGGCTATCGCGTGGTCGCGCATGATCGGCGCGGGCATGGCCGCTCGTCGCAGACGGGTGATGGCCACGACATGGACCATTATGCCGATGACGCCGCTGCGGTGGTCGAGGCGCTCGATCTTCAAGACGTGATCCATGTCGGGCACTCGACCGGCGGCGGCCAGGTCGTGCGCTATCTGGCACGGCACGGCGAAAGCCGGGTCGCCAAAGCCGTGCTCATCAGCGCGGTCCCGCCGCTGATGCTAAAGACGGAAGCGAACCCTCTCGGTCTGCCCAAGGACGTCTTCGATGGCTTGCAGGCGCAACTCGCGGCAAGCCGCGCGCAATTTTATTACGATCTCCCGGCAGGGCCCTTCTACGGCTTCAACCGTCCCGGCGTGAAGACTCAGGAACCCGCGATCTGGAACTGGTGGCGGCAGGGCATGATGGGCGGGGCCAAGGCGCATTACGACGGCGTCGTTGCGTTCTCGCAGACTGACTTCACCGAGGACTTGAAGAAGATCACCGTGCCGGTGCTCGTCATGCACAGCGAGGACGACCAGATCGTGCCCTATGCCGCGTCCGGGCCGCTGACCGCCAAGCTGTTGAAGAACGGGACCTTGAAGACCTACAAGGACCTGCCGCACGGGATGATCACGACCCAGGCGGAGACCGTGAACGCGGAGATTCTCCAGTTCATCAAGGCGTAAGGAGCGCCTGCCTTTGCCGTTTTCGGCGGAATGACAGTGGAGGGTAACGTCTCCCTACATCCGCCAATAAATTTTCGTTGATATTTGGTCGGATAAGATTCGGTTCGCTGGGTCCCTGCTCGTTGCAGCGGCCTCGCGCGCGAGAGGGAACATCCGATGCAGCGAATTGTGCTTTTTCTCACGATGCTCAGCCTCAGCGCCATCGGGCTCGGCCTGTTGGGCCCGCATGTCGCTGCGGCGCAGTCTGAGGATGTTCCTGCCTGGCTCCGCGCCCATATTGGCATTGGTGACGGCCAGATCGCGCCGGTCGTTTTGCAGCGGGCCCGCGCGCTCTATCTGCAGAAGATGCGCGATGGCTCGATCAGGAATCCTTGTTACTTCGCCATGGATGCGACGCGGCCGGGAGGTAATGGCCTCCGCTTCTATGTGATCTGCGAGGCCAACCGCACGTTTCGCGCTGTCCCTTCAGGGCACGGCAGCGGCCGCAGCCTGAAGGGGATCGCGGACTTTTCCAATGGCATCCGTTGCGCCAAGAACTTCAGCAACGCTTTGGACTCGAAGCTGACGACCGGCGGCCCCTATATCACGGCCGAGGTCAGGACATCCTTCAAGGGGTACTATCGCGATGGCGCGGGCACGTACGCGCCCTTGATTCGTTCCTTTTTGCAGTTCGAGGGCGAAGGCGACACCGCGAACGCGCGGCCGCGCGCCATCGGCGGGCATCCCGCCGTGATCGTTTCGCAAATCTGCCGCATGAAGGCTCCCGGCAACAATTTGGCGGA
>DASQLK010000072.1:0-3584 GCA_035630055.1 Methyloceanibacter sp.
CGACCGGAGCCGCGACGCGGGAGCCTCCGCCGCCGTGCTCGACGACGCAGGCGACCGCATAGCGCGGCGCTGCTGCCGGCGCATAGGCGATGAAAAGTGCGTGAGTTTCGCCTTCCCAGCCTTGCAGCTTGCGCCCTCCCCGGGAGCTCACCACCTGCGACGTGCCGGTCTTGCCCGCCATCTGCACATCGGGCAGCGTCAGCGCCGAGCGGCCAGCCGTGCCGCCCGGCTCATTCACCACGCCGATCATCCCGCCGCGAACGAGATCGAAATGCTCTTGTGGGATATCCAACGCCGGTGCCGGCCTGGCGTTGGTTGCCGAGATCAAACGCGGCAGAACCGCCCTCCCCGTTGCAACGCGGGCGGTCATGACCGCGAGCTGCAGCGGTGAGGTGAGAACGTAACCCTGGCCGATGCCGGCAATGACCGTCTCACCGCCATACCAGGGCTGGCCGAGATAGACGCGCTTCCAGGCCACGGTCGGCATAATCCCAGGCTTTTGGCCTGCAAGGCCGCACGGATAGACCCGCCCGAGGCCGAGCTTCCGGCCCATCGCCGAGAGCGCATCAATGCCCATGCGCTTCGCCGTCTCGTAGAAGTACACGTCGCAAGACTGCTTCAACGCCTCATGCACGTCGACACTGCCGTGGCCGCCGGGCTTCCAGCAGCGGAAATAGGCGCGGCCCAATCCATAACCACCGTGACAGCTGACACGGTCCCGCGCCGTGATGACGCCCGCACCGAGGCCTGCAAGCGCGGTCACCACCTTGTAGGTCGAACCGGGCGGGTAGAGACCGCGCACCGCGAGGTTGTTGAACGGATTGTCCTCCGCCCGCGCAAGCTCTGCGAAGCGCTTTGGATCCGGATTGAAGGTGACGTCGTTGGGGTCGTAGCTTGGGGTCGAGGCCATCACGATCACCTCGCCGGTGTTGCAATCGAGCGCGACGATGGATGCACGCCGGTGCTCGGACAGCCGCTCGAGGGCAAAGCTTTGCAACTCCTGATCCACGCTCAGGACGAGGTCGGTTCCTTTCTTCGCCGGCGTGGCGCCCAGCTTGCGCACGACATGGCCGCGCGCGTCGGTCTCGTAGGTCGTGGTACCGGCGCCGCCGCGCAGGGTTTTGTCAAAGCCGCGCTCAACCCCCGTTTTCCCGGTACGGAATCCAGGAAGCCGCATCATCGGATCGTCGTTGACCTCGCGCGCTCCCGCCATTCCGACATAGCCGACGATGTGACCCATGCTCTTGCCGTGGCGGTAGATGCGGATCGTGCCGCGGTCCGTCTGCACGCCGGGCAAATCAGGAGCGAGAACATTCAGCAGCCCGAACTGCCGCCAGTTCAGGTCTTCCGCGACAAGGATAGGTTCATAGCCGCCCTGCCTCCGTGCATGACGCAGCACGCGGTCCTTCACGGCTTGCGACACCGGCACGATCTCCGAAAGAACATCGAGGGTCTTGGCGAGATCCGGCGTATAGCCCGGCACGACGATGACGCGGAGATTTTCCCGGTTCTGGGCAATCGGGCTGCCGAAGCGGTCGTAGATCGTGCCGCGCACCGGCGCCACCAGTTGAACGCTCAGGCGATTTTCGTCGGACAAGAGCCTGTACTCCGAGGAGTCCAGAATCTGGAGCTGGCGCAAACGCCAGCCTAGGAGACCGAACAGGCCGACCTGGGCCACGCCGAGAAGCAGCGCGCGGCGGGTAAAACGTCCGCGCAAACTGTATTCAGGCGCTTCGTCGGTCATATGGCCCCGCGCCCGACAAAATCGCTGCGAGGGTAGGCGCTGCCGTAGAGCCTGAGGATAAGGCGCCACACAAGCGGGAACAAAATCACCGAGGCGACGGCGCCGAGAGCGATCGGCCACCAGTCGATCCAGCGGAAATAATACAGCGAGGCGATCAGCCAGCCGGAAACGGCAAGGGTTGCAGCGAGGCCGGTCCAGACAAGCCAAAGCGGGGTCCAGTCAGACCGCGATGCGAATGGCTGCGCGCGCGTGCCGGCGCTTGCGGCTGCCAAAGCCAGCAAGGCCCAAAAGCCGAGCGGACCTCCAGATGTCACATCGAGCAGCAGACCAAATACTACGGCGATAATCGCCGGTAGGTTGGCTCCGGGAATGGCGCGCCAGCAAAACACCGTCATGACTGCGACGAGGGGCAAGATGAAGGTCGCATCGTCGGGAAGCCCCCACGGTACCGCCGCCAGTATCACGGTGAAGAAGACGGTCAGACCGGGGACAATCAGGCTCATTGCTGGATCGGCGCCGCCGTGTTGGGAACGGCGACGACGCCGTCGACCTTTCTCACTTGGATTTATTTCTCAACTGGCGGCGCCGAGGCTTCGGCGGTCGAAATCTCGCAAGCCTCCTTTTCCGGTTTCGCACTGCTCAGAAGAGCGGGCGTGTCGAAGAAGATCACACTCACGACGTCGAGCGTGCTCAGATCGGCGTGCGGCCGCACCCTGATGTTGCCACCCTTGCCGACAAGCGCGCCTACACGCAGTCCGCGCGGGAGAATGCCGTCGCTGCCGGACGTATAAACTTCGTCGCCCGGATAAAGCGGAGCCCCGTCAGGGGCGAAGTCGAGGGTCAAGTCGCCGCTGTTGTCGCCGGACACGATGGCGCGCACTGCTGCCGGCCCGACAAGGACCGGAATGCGGCTGTTGAGATCGTTGAGAAGGAGAACACGCGTGACGGACTCGTTCGTGTCGACGATCCGGCCGACGAAGCCGTCGCCGTTGATGACCGCATAGCCCGCCCGCAGGCCGTCCGCGCGACCGAGATTGATCAGGGCGCTGCGAACGAAAGGTCCGCGTGCATCGGCGATCACGTTGCCGGTGGCAAAGCGCAGCGCCGGTTCGTCGACGGCGGCGAGCAGCTTGCGCAAATGCTCGACCTTGCTCTCGAGTGATCTGGCGCGCCACTCCCATTCGCGCAGACGCGCATTCTCGGCATTTAGGCGATCAATCTCGGAGAACATGGTCGCATAGGTATGAACGCGCGCGACGACGCTGCGAACTTCGACGGCCGGCTTGGCCGCCAACTCGAGAAGCGGAGACGACAAGTCGCCGAGCTCCGCGCGCGCCTCGGCAATGGCGCCATGGCCGATGCGGCTCAGAATCAAGAGAACTCCACAGAGAAAGTAGAGCGCAAACGTGAGAAGTTCGACGGGCACGCGCCACGCCGGGCGTGGTTTAGGACCGGAGTTTCGCTTGCGCATCCCTATCGCCGAGGCGCAGCCCTTTCGGGCGTTGCCCCTCCCCTCAGCCGCTGGTTCGCGGCTCTTGTTGTCGTTCCGTCATGGCTTGATCAAAAGATCCGCTATCGAATCGAGCCGCTCCAACGCCATGCCGGTTCCGCGCGCGACGCAGCGCAGCGGGTCCTCCGCAATCCTGAACTTCACGCCGGTTTCCTGGGACAGGCGCACATCCAAGCCGCTCAAAAGCGCACCGCCGCCGGTCAGGTAGATGCCGCTGTCGCCGATATCGGCCGCGCAATCCGGCGGTATGTCGGACAGCGCCTGCTGGATGCCATCGACAATCTGCTGAATGGGCGTGGACAGCGCGTCGGCGATGTCCTCGGACTGCAG
>DASQLK010000073.1:0-22870 GCA_035630055.1 Methyloceanibacter sp.
CCTTCCGCGCGCTCAGCCATTGTTCGAGCCCTCGGCGCCGAATTCCGTCGGACGGCATTCCCGTGCGAGCTTATCCAATATGCCGTTCACCACCTTGGGCTCCTCGCTATCGAAGAAGGCGTGGGCGAGATCGACATATTCAGTGATGGCGACGCGGCTCGGAATGTCCTTGCGCTCGACGAGCTCGAAGGCGCCCGCGCGCAAGATCGCGCGAAGAATGGAGTCGACACGTGTGAGGCGCCAGCCTTCCGCAAGATGGCGGTCGATGAGGGGATCGAGCGTCCGTTGCTCGCGCACGACGCCTTCAACGAGATCGCGGAAGAAAACAGCTTCGGCGTCACCATAGGCTTCACCGTCGACGACCTGACCGAAGCGATGAGTCTCGAATTCCTTCACGACGTCATTCAGGTCGATTGCGGTCATGTCCATCTGATAGAGCGCCTGCACGGCCGCGAGACGGGCGGCGCTGCGGGCGGCGCCGCGGGGAGGCTTCGTTGGCTTTGCTGTCATGCGACTAACGCCGGCTCGCCGAGGAAAAGTGGCGCTCGAGCTGCAGAAGCGTCAGACAGGCGCGCGCGGCGTCCCCGCCCTTGTTGCGGCCGTCGACGCTTGCCCGCTCCCAGGCCTGATCCCGGCTCTCGCAGGTCAGAATGCCGAAGCCTATGGGCACGGCATGCTCCACGGCGAGATGATGCAGGCTCGCAGAGCTCTCGCGCGCCACGATGTCGTAATGGGTGGTTTCGCCGCGGATGACGCAGCCGAGCGCAATGACGCCGCGATGGCGCCCGGCACGGCCGACAAAGCCGTTGGCGAGCGCAAGGCTCAAGGCAAGTGCGATCTCCAGGGAACCTGGCACGCCGATGCGTTCGTAGCTTACATTATTGGAATCGAGCTCGGCGATGGCGCCGCGCGCGAGCTCGTCGGCGATATCTTCATAAAAGCGCGCCTCGATAACGAGAACGGAGCGGGGTCCCATGCGGCTCATGGCTTACCCCAAGCTCCGGTGGCCGGAGACGGTGAGGCCATAACCTTCGAGACCCACGATCTTGCGGGCCGGCGTATTGCTGAGAAGCACCATATCGCGCACGCCGAGATCGAGAAGGATCTGCGCGCCGACGCCGTATTCGATCAGCCGCTGCTGGCCGACCTGACTGCCATCGTGGCTGAGGCGAGAGGAGATCGCGTCCGGACGCGACTCGCGGATGAGGACCACGACGCCCCTGCCCTCGGCGCCGATGATGTCCATCGCTTTTTGGACAAGGCTGTCGCGATGGCCGCCGCCGGATAAAACGTCGTCGAGCGTGTTCATCGCGTGCACCCGCACGAGCACCGGTTCGTCAGTCGCAACGTCGCCCTTCACAAGCGCGACGTGCTCGGCGGGATCGACGGTCGTTGCATAGACCTTTAGGTCGAAGGTTCCGCCATGGGCACTGTCCAAGGTCGACTGCTTGACGACCTTCACGAGGTGATCGTAGCGGAGGCGGTAGGCGATGAGATCGGAGATCGCGGCGATCTTGAGGTTGTGCTGCTCGGCGAAGGTCAGGAGGTCCGGCAGGCGCGCCATCGTCCCGTCGTCGTTCATGATCTCGCAAATCACCCCGGCGGGGTAGAGACCGGCAAGGCGCGCGACATCGACAGCGGCTTCGGTGTGCCCTGCGCGCACCAGCACGCCGCCTTCCTTGGCGACGAGCGGAAACACATGTCCCGGGGTCATGACGTCGCGATAATCCTTGGTGGGATCGATGGCGACGGCGATGGTGTGCGCCCGGTCATGCGCCGAGATGCCTGTGGAGATGCCCTCGCGCGCCTCGATGGACACCGTAAAGGCGGTGGTATGCCGCGAGCGGTTCGACCGCGACATCAATTCCAAGTGCAGCTGCTTGGCGCGCTCGGGCAAGAGCGTCAAACAGATAAGGCCACGTCCATTCTTGGCCATGAAGTTGATGGCCTCGGGCGTGGCCATTTGCGCCGGGACGACGAGGTCGCCCTCGTTCTCGCGCTCCTCCGCATCGACCAGGATGAACATGCGGCCGTTGCGGGCATCCTCAATCACCTCTTCAATCGAGGCGAGCGTGTGCGGGCGCGGAGCTGGCTTCAGAGCTGTCACGGCTGTTTCTCGAATTGTCTCATGCGCTCGACGTAGCGTGCCAGCACGTCGACCTCAAGGTTTACGAGGTCGCCTTCTATGCGATCGCCCCAGGCCGTATGGCTGCGCGTGTAAGGAATGAGGTTTACACCAAACGCCGCGCCCTCGACGGAGTTGACGGTCAGCGAGACGCCATCGAGTGAAACCGATCCCTTGGCGGCAATGAAGCGCGCCAAGTCTTGTGGCGCGTCCAGCGTGACGCGCGCGCTGTCGCCATCGGGCTGTATGTTCGCGATGCGCGCGCGGCCGTCGACATGCCCCATGACGAGATGCCCTCCGAGCTCCGCACCCAAGGTCAGGGAGCGCTCTAGATTGACGCGGCGGCCGACGTCCCAAGTCCCGAGGGTCGTGCGATCGGCGGTCTCGTTGGAGACATTCACGTCGAACAGTGTGCCGCCGTCTCCGCGCGGGGCGAGGTCCACCACCGTCAGACAACAGCCGTCGCAAGCGATGGAGGCGCCTTCCTCCAGTGTGGTTGGGTCGTAGCGAGAGGCGATGCTGAGGCGGCCGCCGTTACGCGCCGTCACAGTGCCTATGTCGCTGACAATGCCGGTAAACATTTCCGCTTCCGCCGCCACACCGTCATGCGGTCCGGCCCGAAGAACCGCGTGTGGCTTCGGGTGAAATGACCGCTATCGGCGAGCCTCGCAAGTCCTTCGCCGGCGAAGGGCGACAAACCGTCCTCGCCGACCGGTTCCGCACCTTGGTAAACGACGGCCTCATCGATCAAGTCGGCGTCGAGGAACACGCGGGCGACTGAGGGCCCGCCTTCGACCAGCACGCGCGTGATGCCGCGCTGCGCCAGGCGTTCGAGCGCCTCGCGGACGCATGGCAGGCCCTCTGCGTCCACGCCGATCGGGATGATGTCGGCGCCGCGATCCTGCAACGTGTCGGCATTGGGCTGATCCTCGTCGTCGGCGCAGATAAGCCACACCGGAACCATCTCGTCCTCGAACAGGCGTGCGGTCGGCGGTGTGCGCAGACGGCGGTCGAGAACCACACGGACCGGCGAGCGGCAGGCCATGCCGGGAAGACGGCAGGTGAGACTCGGGTTGTCGGCGGCCACGGTGCCGCGACCGACCAGGATCGCGTCGCTATGGGCGCGCAAGAGGTGACCGTGCGCGCGGGCGTCCTCGCCGGTGATCCAGACCGGAGCACCCTCGCCGCGCGGCACGCGGCCGTCGGCGCCGACGGCGGTCTTCAATGTCACCGCCGGGCGGCCTTTGGTGACACGGCAGACATGGCCGAGCGCGATTTCCAGCGCATCGTCCACAAGAACGCCTTCGAGGACCTCTATGCCGGCAGATGCGATGCGCGCGATGCCTTCGCCAGCCGTGCGCGGATCCGGATCGCGCAAGGCGATAACCGCGCGGGCAAGCCCGGCGCCGGCAATCACATCGGAGCAGGCAGGTCCCCTGCCCTCATGGGCACAGGGCTCGAGGGTAACAAAGATCGTCCCGCCGCGGGCGGCCTCGCCCGCCTCCTCAAGCGCGATGGCCTCGGCGTGGGGCCGGCCGCCGGGGGCGGTCCAGCCGCGGCCGACGATGTCGCCTTGCGCCGACACGACGACGGCACCGACGGCGGGGTTCGGCCAGGTCAGGCCCAGGCCGCGGCGCGCGAGGGCAAGCGCCTGCGCCATATGCTGCTCGTCGGTTGCGTGCATGAAGCTACCGGGTTTTAGCTAATCTTCCGCGGCGAGGGCTTGGTCCTCGTCGCCTTCCGCCCCCGCAAGCTCGCCGAGCAGCGCCTCGAAGTCTTTTGCTTCGCGGAAGTTCTTGTAGACGGAAGCGAAGCGGACATAGGCGACATCGTCGAGCGTCTTGAGCGCCTCCATGACGAGACGGCCGATGGTCTCCGACTTGATCTCGCTCTCGCCCATGTTCTCGAGGCGGCGCACGATGCCGCTCACCATGCGCTCGATGCGCTCCGGATCGACGGGGCGCTTGCGCATCGCGACCTGCACCGAGCGCATGAGCTTGTCGCGATCAAAAGGCGCGCGCCTGCCGCTGCGCTTCAGCACCGTCATCTCGCGCAATTGAACGCGCTCAAAGGTGGTGTAGCGTCCTCCGCAATCGGCGCAGACCCGCCGCCGCCTGATGGTGGTGTGGTCCTCGCTAGGACGCGAGTCCTTCACCTGCGTATTGGTGCTGCCGCAATAGGGGCACCGCATGGGCGACCGGCCTCCGCTTATTCACCCTTACGCCCTTACGCGGTCGGATAGATCGGGAATCTCTCGCAAAGCTCGATCGCACGCTTCTTCACCCGCGCCTCGACCTCGCCATTGCCTTCGTCACCATTCGCGGCAAGACCATCCAGAACTTCGGTGATCATGTTGCCAACAGACTGGAACTCGGCGACGCCGAAGCCGCGCGTGGTCCCTGCGGGCGAGCCGAGCCGGATGCCCGAGGTAATCATCGGCTTCTCGGGATCGAACGGCACGCCGTTCTTGTTACAGGTGATGTTGGCGCGGCCGAGCGCGATCTCGGCTGCCTTGCCGGTCAGCTTCTTGGGACGCAGATCGACCAGCATCAGATGCGTGTCGGTGCCGCCGGAGACGAGGTCGACGCCGCCCTTCACGAGGGTCTCGCCGAGCGCCTTGGCGTTGTCGATGACGCGCTGGGCGTAGAGCTTGAAGTCGGGCGCCAGCGCCTCGCGGAAGGCGACCGCCTTCGCCGCAATGACATGCATCAGCGGGCCGCCTTGCAAGCCGGGGAAAACGGCGGAGTTGATCTTCTTGCCGATGTCCTCGTCGTTGGAGACCACCATGCCGGAGCGCGGACCGCGCAAGGTCTTGTGCGTCGTGGTGGTGCAGACATGGGCATGCGGCACCGGGCTCGGATGCACGCCGGCAGCAACGAGGCCGGCAAAGTGGGCCATGTCGACCATGAGATAGGCGCCGACGGAATCGGCGATCTGGCGGAAGCGCGCGAAGTCGATGATGCGCGGATAGGCTGAGCCGCCGGCAATGATCATCGCCGGCTTGTGCTCCTTGGCGAGCCGCTCGACCTCGTCATAGTCGATGCGGTGATCCTCCTGGCGCACACCGTACTGCACGGCGTTGAACCACTTGCCGGAGAGGTTCGGCGGTGCGCCATGGGTCAGGTGACCGCCCGCCGCGAGCGACATGCCGAGGATGGTGTCGCCGGGCTTGATGAGGGCGAGCATCACCGACTGGTTCGCCTGCGAGCCGGAATGCGGCTGGACGTTTGCGAAGGCGCAATTGAAGAGGCGCTTGGCGCGGTCGATGGCGAGCTGCTCGACGACATCGACATACTCGCAGCCGCCGTAATAGCGGCGCCCGGGATAGCCTTCGGCATATTTGTTGGTGAGAAGCGTGCCGGCGGCGTCGATCACAGCCTGCGAGACGATGTTCTCCGACGCGATCAGCTCGATCTCATGCTGCTGACGACCATGCTCGCTCTTGACGGCGGCATAGACTTCCGGATCCGCCTCGCTCAGATGTGTCGTGAAGAAACCGTTGTCCTGCGCCTCGGCGCGCCTCGCATCACTAGCCGTCATCGAAAGCCACTCCTTGACCCGAAAAGTGGGGTGAGCCCTGCCATTCGCAGGGGGATATCCCGACGGCTGGCCTTACCACATGTTGCCACAACGCGCTAGCAACACCCAAGAGTTGGCGCGTGCGAGCGCGAAAAATAAAGGCCATCCGGCTTGCGCCGGACGGCCTTGAAACTGCCGAAAGCCAGAGATCAGTAGGCTGAGGCCGTCGTCTCCCCGGCGGTATCGCTGTTGTAGATATCGGGGCGGAAATGCACCACGCCGTCGGGCGTGCCCCAGGCGCTGATATAGGTGAAGTAGACGGCCACCGACTTGTTGACCTTCACATTGGCCTGCTCGCCGGACTGCTTCATGGACATGATGCGCTGCAGGTTCCAGCCCGGGTTATCGCTCAGGATCCAGGCGACCAACTGCTCCACATTGTGAATACGCACGCAGCCCGAGCTCTCGAAGCGGATGCTGCGGCCGAAGAGGTTCTTCAAGGGCGTGTCATGCATGTAGACCGCGTCCTTGTTCGGGAAGTTGATCTTCACGAAGCCGAGCGAGTTCTCTTCCCAGGGCAACTGCCGGAAGTTGTAGGTGTAGACCTCGGGTCCGAACCAATCGATCGCCCGCGGATCGACAGGCTGGCCGCTCGGCGTGAACACCTGCATGCGGTAGGCGGCGAGCATGTCCTGGCCGCGGCGCGAGAACTCCTGCCCCTTGGGCACGAGATCCTTCTGGATGATGCTGCGCGGCACATGCCAATACGGATTGAAATTGATCTCCGACACCTTGCTGCTCAAGGTCGGTGTCGCCCGCTCGAACTTGCCGACGACCGCGGCATGACGGGAGATGACTTGGCCGCCTTCCACCGCCTCGACTTGCGCGGAGGGGATGTTGACGAGGACATAACGGCTGGCAGCACCCGGCGCGAGCGTTTGCAGACGCTTGAGACTGGCTTGCAGCTGCGCGAGGCGCACCGGCGCGGGCACGTTCAAAGCATCGATGGTTGCGCGGTTGTCGATGATGCCGGTCGGCGGCAGGTTGTGCCGCGCTTGGAATTTCTTCACCGCCATGACGACGGCCTGATCGTATTCGTCGGGAATGCTTTGACCGGTGAGATCGCCGGAGATCTCGAGCCGGCGATGCAAGGTGACGATCTCTTGTCCGCGCGAACCCGGGCGCATCACGCTCTCGGGCACCATGGGCCAGCCGCCTTGCGCCACGATCGCGCGATAGCGCTCGATTGCCGCCTTCGTGGCCTCGATGTTGCGCGTGGAAAGGGTCGGCATGCCGACGGCGGGATTGGTGATCCAGGCGCGGGTCTGGGGGTCGCCCTCTTCGGGCGCGGCGCTCTGGCCATGCGCTGGCGGCGGCGCGTTCCGGTTCCAGCCGGGTGAGCCGTAATTGCCGCCCTGCTGCTGACCGCCCTGATTGCCGCCGCGCAGCCAGTTGAAGAGACCGGCTTCGGATGGCTGCACCGTGAAAAGGAGAAGCGTGGCCGCGAAGGCCGACGTGGCGCAGACGACGCCGACCTTAAACATCCGCCCCAAGGCTGGCATTTGCAGAATCCCCGTGTTTCGCGGCCTTCAAGAAGGGTCGCGCTAACTATAGGCTCTAAGCCCTGTTAACTCTAGCCGTTTTAAAGTTACGGAGCTGTAACGACCGCGTCTCGCCGCGCCTGCCGGCTGATTTTTTGGGCAACGCCCAAATGCCGACGGTAGTTGTCGTCCGCCCTCCCGCATATCTCGTCCTGTCTAGCCGGGAAATCGGGCGATTTTGGGCTCGACAGCTCGCAGAATACGAAATCGCCCCCGCAGGAACTCCCGCGAGGGCGATCAAATAGCTTTGATCTTGATAGCGGCTAGAGCTGGTAGCGGATCTGGTCGGTCCAGAAGCGCTCGAGACGAATCAGCGAGCGGTTCAGGGTTTCGAGATCGTCGGGGCCGATACCGCCGACCTGCTGCAGCGAAGTCAGCTGACGGTTGTAAAGACCGTTCACCACCAGACACACCTCCTGGCCCTTCTCGGTCAGGCGTACGCGCACGGAGCGGCGGTCTGTGGTCGAGCGCTGGTGGTTGATGTAACCGGAGTCGACGAGCTTCTTCAGATTGTACGAGACGTTGGAGCCGAGATAATAGCCGCGGCTCGTGAGCTCGCCCGCGGTCAATTCTGCGTCGCCGATATTGTACAGGAGCAACGCCTGCACGCTATTGACGTCCGAACGGCCCAAGCGTTCGAACTCATCCTTGATAACATCGAGCAGCAGTCGATGCAGACGCTCGACGAGCTTCAATGAAACAAGATAGCGGCTCTTGAGGTCTTCCGCCTCACCTTCAGCCTTATGCGTCCCTATGTTCAGGGCTACACTCATCGCCTACCCTCGTTAGTTGTTGTTAATCCCCAACTTGATCGTGACTATAGGGTAGAACAATCTAAAATCAGCTTAAGCGGGACGCTTAAGATTGCATGAAATTCTAGTATTAAGTTTTGGTTGTTTCGAGCAACGTTTGAAGGGACTCAAGCACCTAGGCGGCGCTCTTCAAGCTCGAGGTCACCACCCTCTCCGGCCGGTTTGGTGAAAAAACGTTCGATTTCAGCGTCATCCACCTCGCCGAGCGTGGCCGGCTCCCAAACCGGGGTTCGGCCTTTGCCGGCTATCCGTGCGGCGACCCCCTCGCCAAAGTCGTGGGTCGCAACGAGGTTAGAGGCGATGCGGTATTCGAGACGAAGCGCCTCGCGCAAATCGAGGGACTTGCCGAGCCGCATCTGCCGGAAGGCGATCTTGAGGGATGTCGGCGACTTCTTGCGCAGCTCGGCCGCCGTCTCGCGGGCCCAGTCTTCATCGTCACCGCGTTCGGCGTCGAGGCGCGCGAGAATTTCTTCCACCGATCCCGCCATGAAGGCGCGGTTGATCGCTGGCGTGAGGCGAACGAGATCGCCCTCGCCCGGCTCGCGGTGCAGCCCGTCAAGCAGTCGGTCGATCGGATGGTTGTCCGACAGCGCGTCCTTGATGACGTGGAAGTGCGCCGACGGGATGCAGTGGGTGACGAGGCCAAGCCGGAAGGCGTCGGCCGGGCCGATGCTGCGGCCCGTGAGGGCGAGGTAGAGACCCGTCACGCCGAGCAGGCGCGGAAGGAAGAAGGTGCCGCCGATATCGGGGATGAAACCGATACCAACTTGCGGCATGGCCATGCGAAAGTTCTCGCCGGCGACGCGATGCGTGCCGAACAAGGTGATGCCAATGCCGCCACCGAGAACGAGGCCGTTCATCAGGGGCACGTTCGGACGAATGAAGTTCTCCAGCACCCAGACATGGGTGTATGCCGTGCGATAAAATGCGCGCAAGGATTCCAACGCCCCCTGCTCGCCCCATTCGTGCAAGACCTTGAGATCGCCTCCGCTCGAAAAGACAGAGGGATGAGTGGATTGCATCACGACGCCATAGATATGAGCGGCCGGCCCCCAGCGCCGGTACTGCGCACTCAGCGCTTCGAACATCTCGCGGCTCAGGGCGTTCAAACGCCCGGGCCGGTCAAGGGTGATCACGCCCGCGCGGTCATGCTCCTCGAAGGTGATGCCGAGGCTGTTTTCCACTGCGCGATCCTGCTGCAAGGCCACTGCTTTCTGCCGTTGGCAAGTTCGCGGCTGCTAGCATTCCCCCTTGCCGATCACAAGGCGGCGACCGGGCCGGAGAGCGGCACATGAGCTTGCGGCGCTTGGCGGCTGTCGTCCTTCTACTTTCGGCGTCATGCGCGGCGCTCGCCGCCGAGCCGCCGCCGGCACCGGAGCGCAATCCGGTGCGCGCGGAAGAGCCCGCGACGGAAGGGGCGACCGACAAGCCAAGCAAGGCGGAGTCAGAGGCCGCCGCGGACAAGAAGGCGGAGCCGCTGGCGCCGGGAGAAACGCCGAGCACCCCCTGGACGGACGCAGAGATCGCCGCAGCCAAGGCCGCGTGCACCAAGCAGCTCGCGGAGGTCACTCTGGACTATGAGCCCCTGCCCGCCATCAAAGAGGGCATGTGCGGCACGCCGGCACCGATTCTGGTGAAGTCTATCGGCGATGATCCAAAGGTGGAGATCTCGCCGCCCGCCACCATGAACTGCGCGGTCGCGGAAGCCGTCGCGCACTGGCTCAAAGAGACCGTGCAGCCGCAAGCCATCGATCTCTTCGGGAGCCACGTCGTGAAGCTTCGCAACGCCGCCTCCTATGCGTGCCGCAATCGCTATGGCAGCGCCAAGGCGCCGTTGAGCGAGCACGCGCTTGCAAATGCTCTCGACATCTCGGAGTTTCAGTTCGGCTCGGGCGACAGCCTCACGGTGCTGGCGGCTTGGCCACGGGTCATCGACCCGGGCGAGGTTCCGCTGCCATTGCGCAACCCTTTACGGCAGACCGCCGAGATTCCCCCGCGGCTGCCGCCGGTCTCGTCGGCGCGGCTCATCGGCGCCTCGGTCCTGGAGGTGGCAAAGGCAAAGGCTTCGGAATTGCCCAAACCGCCGCCCGAGGCGGTCGCGCCGCCGCCCAAGCCTATCGCGCTCCGCAAGACGGAATTCGTGCGGTCCCTGCACGAAGCGGCCTGCAAACGCTTCGGCACGGTCCTCGGTCCCGAGGCCAACGAAGCGCATAAGAACCACTTTCACCTCGACATGAAATCGAGGCGCTCCGGCTTCTGCGAATGAGGCCTTAAACATGCGTGCGGCGCTCGGTGGCACCGCCCCTTCGCCGGTGATAGCTTGGCGGGAACAGGACAGGCCACGCATCATGTCGCCAAAGGACAAAACGGTTTCGCTGCGCACCGCGCGGGTCAAGCGTTCGGGCGCGCAGGCGCCGGAAGTGCCGCAGCCGGGCTTTCCCGCGACCCGCATGCGCCGCAACCGCAAAGCGGACTGGTCGCGCCGGCTCGTGCGCGAGACCACGCTGCAGCCCGCGGACCTCATCTGGCCCCTCTTCGTCATCGAAGGCACGGCCGAGCGGAGCGCCGTCGCGACAATGCCCGGCGTCGAGCGTCTCAGCATCGATCTCGTCGTGGAGGCGGCGGCAGAGGCGGTCAATCTCGGCATCCCCGCGATCGCGCTGTTCCCGTTCACCGATCCATCCTTGCGCGACGAGCAGGCAAGCCAGGCCTACGATCCCGGCAATCTCGTCTGCCGCGCCGTGCGTGCGATCAAGGCGGAGGTGCCGGATGTCGGCGTCATCTGCGACGTGGCGCTCGATCCCTACACGAGCCACGGCCATGACGGCATTCTCGTCGGCGGCGAGATCGACAACGACCGCTCGGTGGAAGCCCTGATCCGCCAAGCGCTCGCGCAAGCCGAAGCCGGCTGCGACATTCTCGCGCCGTCCGACATGATGGATGGCCGCATCGGTGCGATCCGGGCCGCGCTCGAGGAGAACGGCTTCACGCAGGTCCAGATCCTCGCCTACGCGGCGAAATATGCCTCCGCCTTTTATGGACCGTTCCGCGACGCCGTCGGCTCGGGCTCCATGCTGCGCGGCGACAAGCGCACCTATCAGATGGACCCCGCCAACGGCGACGAGGCTCTGCGCGAGGTCGCGCTCGACATCGCCGAAGGCGCGGACATGGTGATGGTGAAGCCGGGGATCGCCTATCTCGACATCGTCTGGCGGCTGAAGCAGGCGTTCCACATGCCGACCTTCGCCTATCAGACCTCGGCGGAGTACGCGATGATCGCGGCGGCCGCCGCGAATGGCTGGATCGATCGCGAGAAGGTCATGCTGGAGACGCTACTTGCGTTCAAGCGCGCCGGCGCGGATGCGATCTTCACCTATTTCGCGCCGGAGGCGGCAAAGCTCCTGCGCGATCCGGCCTGACCGCTACTCCGTCACCTTCACGCTCTTGAAGATAATGCGCGCTTCATTGTCCTTGCCGAAATTGTCGCCGGATAGGCCGAAGCGCCAGCCGCCCTTCGGGGCCTGCCCGCGCAGATCGCGCACCTTCGCGCCGTTGATGTAGAAGGTCACGCTGTCGTCCTTGGCGACGACGCGAAGCGTGTTGGCATCGCCCGGCCCGGTTTTGATCGAGGACGCCTCGACATTCTCGGCGATGGTATCCCACCGCCCGTCACGCTTGCGCGCGATCCAGAACTTGCCGTTGTTGAGCACGCCGAACTGGTAATAGGTCTTCTTGTCTTCGCCCCAGAACAGAAGCCCGGCGCCGAGCACCGGCTGATCGCCATCGGGCCAGACCGCTTCGGAGCAGATGTCGGCGTTTTGGACGGTATGACTGACATTCAGGTTGGACTGCATGTCGTCGGGCTCGAGCTTGAAGACGAATTTGCCATCTTTCAACTCGACGCTATCGCGCACGGCCCAGCCGCCGGCATCGTCGGCGAAACTGTCCTCGAAAACCACCTCGCTGCCCTCGCAGGCCAGCGCCATGCGCACGCTGCCGCCAAGCAGGAACAACGCAACGGTAAGCAACAACAGAGATCGCGGCATCAGGTGGCCCCCCATAGCCTTTACTCGTGTCGGCGAATCCTTAACGTGTTGACCAGACCTCGGCAACCGTAGGTGAGCGCCGCAGGGTTGTTTGCACCGCCAAGCCTCATTATCTCGATTGCTGCCGCGTCCCCGCTACCGGAGAGACAATTATGAGCCAGCAGAAGACCCTTCCGCCGCGTTCGAGCTATGCCGACCAGCCCTACGCCTACAACCCGGTCACGGAGCCGCTGCTCTTCAGTCATGTCATCCGCAAACGTTGCGTCGCCTTTTTGATCGATGCCCTCATCATCTTCGTGCTGACGGCCATCGCCTACGTGGTCGTGGCGGTGCTCGGCATCATCACCCTCGGCCTCGCGTGGCTCCTGTTCGGGCTGGTCTTTCCCGCGGTCGGCCTCGGCTACAACGCCCTCACCATCGGCGGGCCGAATTCAGCGACGATCGGCCAGCGCATGATGAACCTCGAGGTGCGCATGTGGTATGGCGGCAAGGTGTCGCCGCTGATCGCGGCCTTCCACGCGCTCCTGTTCTGGTTCTCTCTCGTCATCTTCTCCCCCATCCTGCTCTGGGCGTTCTTCGACCCCCGGAAGCGCACGCTACACGACCTCCTTGCAGGGGTGGTTGTCATCAACCGGCCGTAGAGAGCCTGCCCAATTTAGAACGCTTCGAATGAGGGGCGGCGGGCGCGGCAAGGAATTGCGCGCCGCCGCTTTCTTCCACTAAGCTTGCCAAAGACGCTTTCGGATTCGGGTCGTCGTCACGGGTATGACAGAGCACAAAAGCAACTTTCCCGAGTTCTATATTACCGCGCCACAGCCCTGCCCCTATCTGCCCGGGCGGCTGGAGCGGAAGCTGTTCACGCATCTCACCCGCGACAAGCCCTACTTCCTCATCGACAATCTTTTGAAGGGCGGTTTCCGGCGCAGCCAGAACATCGCTTACATGCCCTATTGCGATGCCTGCTCGGCTTGCGTTCCCGTCCGCATCCTCGTCGACGACTTTCAGCCGCGAGCGTCGCTGAAGCGCATCGCGCGGATCAACAGCGACCTCGTCGCGACCCGCATGGCGCCGGCGCCGAGCGCGGAGCAATACTCGCTCTTTCGCACCTATATCGACGCGCGGCACGCCGATGGCGGCATGGCCGAGATGTCGGTGCTCGACTACTCGCTCATGGTCGAGGACAGCGTGGTCGAGACCTTCATCACGGAGTACCGCCTGAAGCCGGACCCGGAGTTCGGCGGCGACGCACCGCTCGTCGCGGTCGCTCTCTGCGATCGGCTCTCGGATGGCGTCTCCATGGTCTACAGCTTCTACGATCCGGATCTGCAGGCGCGCAGCCTCGGCACTTTCATGATCCTCGACCACGTCGAGTACGCCCGCCGCGAAGGCCATCCCTTCGTCTATCTCGGCTATTGGATCGAGGGCTCGCGCAAGATGCGCTACAAGAACCGCTTCCGGCCGCAGGAGCGGCTCACGTCCAAAGGCTGGACGCGGGACGCGGACTAGCACACGCGGTCAAAACTTCGGGCCGAACTTCCCCGACTTCGGAAAACCCTTGGGCGGCAAGCGGCCGGCTTGGGCGCGCGTGCCCCACCAGTCGCGCAGATCGCCCATGACGAACGCGCGTCCAGCGGAATCCAGATAAGGCAGCCCGTCTTTCTTCTTGAAGGTCTTTGCGTCGGACAGGCCGCCATCCTTGTAACGCTGCAAGCGCACGCCTTTGCCGCGCGTCATTTCCGGCAGCTCCTTCAAGGGGAACAGCAGCAGCTTGCGATTGTCGCCGATGACGGCGAGGCTGTCGCCGTCGACCGGCGCGCACAGCACGGCTTCGTCTCCGGTGGTGACGTTCAGCACCTGCTTGCCTTTTCGCGTCATCGCCACGACCTCATCCTCCGGCACGACGAAGCCGTGGCCGCTCGTGCTGGCAACAAGCAGCTTGCGGCCCGGTTCATGCACGAACAGCTCGACCGCGTCGGAAGCGTCCTCGATATCGACGATGAGGCGGAATGGATCGCCGTGGCCGCGGCCGCCGGGGAGCTTGTCGGCGGCGAGCGAATAGAAGCGTCCGTTCGTGGCGAACAGCAGCAGCGTATCGGTCGTCTGCGCCCTGACCAGCCGCTTCAGGCGGTCGCCTTCCTTGAAGCTCAGGCTCTCGGGCGCGGTCTGATGCCCGCGGATCGAGCGGATCCAGCCCTTTTCCGACAGGACGATGGTAACGGGCTCCTTCTCGATCATTGCTTCGGCAAGCTCGAAGTCGACGCCTTCGGGCGCCTCGTCGAAACTGGAGCGGCGGCGGCCGAGCGCGGTCTTTTGCCCGAACTGCTCTTTCAGCGCCTTGATCTCGCCGGCGATCTTCGCCCACTGCTTGTCTTCGGAGCCGAGCAACCCCTTCAGATCCTTGCGCTCCTGCGTGAGCGCATCGTGCTCGCGGCGGATTTCCATCTCCTCGAGCTTGCGCAAGGAACGCAGCCGCATGTTGAGGATCGCCTCGGCCTGCACGTCCGTCAGTTTGAAGGCTTGCATCAGGGCAGGCTTCGGCTCGTCCTTCTCGCGGACGATTTTGATCACCTTGTCGAGGTTGAGATAGACGATGAGGTAGCCTGCCAGCACCTCCAAGCGATGGTCGATCTTGGCGGCCCGGAATTTCGCGCGGCGCACGAGCACGACCTGGCGGTGGTCGAGCCATTCGCGCAGAGCCTGTCGCAGACTGACGACGTTCGGCACCTGGCCGCTGCTGAGCACGTTCATGTTCAGCGGGAAGCGGGTCTCGAGCTCGGTGAGCTTGAACATCGATTCCATCAGGAGAACGGGATCGACGCTGCGGCTCTTCGGCTCCAGGATGAGGCGCACGATGTCGGTCGACTCGTCGCGGACGTCGGCAAGGAGCGGCAGCTTCTTCGCCTGCAGCAACTCTGCGATGCGCTCGACGAGACGCGCCTTTTGCACCTGATACGGGATTTCGGTGACGACGATCTGATAGGTGCCGCGGCCGGTGTCTTCCTGCTCCCAGCGCGCGCGCAGGCGGAAGCTGCCGCGCCCGGTCTTGTAGGACTCGACGATCGACTCGCGCGGCTCGACGATGATGCCGCCGGTCGGGAAGTCGGGGCCCGGCACGAGATCGACGAGCTTGTCGGCGGTCGCGTTCGGGAACTTGATGAGATGCAGGGCGGCATCGCAAAGTTCGCCGACGTTATGCGGCGGAATATTCGTGGCCATGCCGACCGCGATGCCGGACGAACCGTTCGCCAAAAGGTTCGGGAAATTGGCGGGGAGAACGACGGGCTCTTCGTCCTCGCCGTCATAGTTGGGACGGAAGTCGATGGCGTCGTCGTCGATGCCTTCGAGGAGCACAGAGGCCACTGCGGTCAGGCGCGCCTCCGTGTAGCGCATGGCCGCGGCATTATCGCCGTCGACATTGCCGAAATTGCCCTGGCCGTCGACGAGCGGATAGCGCACCGAGAAATCCTGCGCCAAGCGCACGAGCGCATCGTAGACGGCGCGGTCGCCATGCGGATGGTATTTGCCGATGACGTCGCCGACGACGCGGGCGCATTTCTTGAAGCCGCCCTCGGGATCAAGCTTTAGGAGCCGCATCGCGTAGAGAAGCCGCCGGTGCACGGGTTTCAACCCGTCACGCACGTCTGGCAGCGCGCGGTGCATGATGGTGGAGAGCGCGTAGGCGAGATAGCGCTCTTCCAGCGCGTCGCGCAGGTTCACGGGCTCGATCGGCCCTTGCGAATCAGGCGGTGCAACGCGCTTTCCCATGATGTCGCGGGATACAGGCGCGCGCGGTTTTTATCAAGCGAGGCCGTGCATCAGTCGCACGTGGTATCCACGAACATCTGGATTGTGGTGTAGGTCCAGCGATCGCCGTGCTTCCAGCCGGCGACGCCGACGCCGATCTCCTTGGCGGGGGACCTCAGGCCCTTTTCGTGGCCGGGCGACTTCTTCCAGTAGCTCATGGCTTTCGCCATGGCCGTGCCGGTCGGCGCCCGCGTTGGGCGGGTCCAGGATTGATGAAAGTTCTCCCACACCCGGCAGGGCTGCACGCCGGCCGCAAGAAGCCGCTCGCGCGGGGTCCGGCCGTCAGCGCCATGACCGGCCTTATTGGTGCGGGCGAGATAGGAGGCATAGGCCTGCGCCGCCTTGTTCGCGCCGGCGCTCTGGGTGACGGGGGCCGCGCCCTTCTGCTGCCGATAGGCGTTCGTCTGCTGCACGATGGTTGCCCGTGCGCTCGCCGGAACATCGAACTCCTGTGCTCGCGCTGGGAGAGGAGCGTAAAGCGCGGCGGTGAGGAGAAGCGTGGCGAAAAGGTTTCTCATGTCAGGCTGCCCGCGGCGGCCGTGCCAAGAGCCCGAGCAAGCGCTCGCGTGCCTGCGGCATGGCCATGCCATGAGGTTCGAGGACGTCGCGCTCCAGGAAATAGCCGGTAAGCGCGAAGCCCGCTTCTATATCACCCAGGATGAGGCCAGCTTCGTCATCGACCAGAAAGCGGGGCAACGCCAACAGCCTGCCGCCATATGGTGCGCCCGCCTCGCGGGATACGGCGCGTCCGGACCTTGGCGACACGTAAGCGAGATCGGCGTCGGAGCCGGTGGCCGCGCATTCCGACAGGTCGATGCCAAAACCAAGATCCTGAAGCAACATCATCTCCCAATGCACCAGAAGCGCGGGCCACAGCGCCGGATCGTCGAATGCGCGCAGGATCTGCAACGCGGTGAGATAGAGCTGCGGGTGGGAATCGCGCTCGGGCAGAAGCTTCGCAAGCGACGCAAGCGAGCCGAGCGCGGAGAGCGCGCGTTCGTCATCGAGGATGAGCGCAGCGCGCGCCTCGCTCAGCTCTATTGTGAAGCTGCCAAGATGTTCCGAAAGGCGCGCACGCCAGGTGACGCTGACGACGTTGCCGGGTTGCAATGTTGGCCGCACGCGGCGCGAGCGACCGCCGCGCACAAGGCCGAGATGACTGCCATGGCCGCGCGTCAGGAGTTCGACGATCGCGTTCGCCTCGCCAAGCGCGCGCGTACTGAGGACAATGCCTTCGTCGCTCCAATCCATACGCCAAGCTATCGCGGTCGTGTGCCCAGGCACAAGAAAGGCCCGGCGTTGCGGCCGGGCCTTTCCATTAGGTTATCGGGGGGTTTCGCTTAGCCGCCTGCGCCGGTTGCCCCGGTGCCTGCGGAGCCCGAGCCGACAGAGCCGCCGGGCGTGCCGCTCGAACCCGAACTTCCGAGGGTGCCGGGCGTGCCACCGGTGCTAGGGCTTACGCCGGTGCTGGACCCGGGCGTCGAGCTTGCGGAACCAGGCGTGCCTGGAGCCGAGCCAAAATCGTTGTTACGGCCCGGAGCGTAATCGGACGCGCCAGGCGTGTTCGGCGCCGCGCCGTAATCCTGGCTGCCTGCGCCCGTGCCGGAAGCACCGGCGGTTCCGCCGGGATTTCCGAGACCCTGCGTGCCGCCAGTTGATGTCTGCGCCTGGAGCGAAGTGGCGCCGAGCAGCAAGGCTGCCGCAGCGGCAACCGGAAGGATGTATTTCATGGAATTGGACTCCTCTGGTTTTAAGCTCGGGGAGTCAACGTCGACCCCAAAAAGGGGTTCCGCGCCAAACGGTTGGGCCAAAAAAGACCTTGATTCCGCCGCTTAACGGTCCTTCGGAAAATCGAGGCCCATTTCACGGTAGCGCTCGGGATCCTCGCCCCACCGGCCGCGAACTTTCACGAACAGAAAGAGATGCACCGGCCGCTCGATCATTGCCGCGATATCTTGCCGCGCGGACATCGAGATCTCTTTGATGGTCGCACCCTTTGCGCCGAGCACGATCTTCTTTTGGCTGTCGCGCTCGACGAAGATGGTCTGCTCGATGCGGACGCTGCGGTCGTTCAGCTCCTTCCACTCCGTCGCTTCCACGGTCAGGGCATAGGGCAGCTCGTCATGTAGGCGCATGAAGAGCTTCTCCCGCGTGATCTCGGCGGCGGCCTGACGCAAGGGCGCATCGGTGAGTTGGTCCTCGGGGAACAGCCATGGTCCCGGCGGCACCGCGTCGGCGAGATACAATCTGAGATCGTCGACGCCATCGCCCGTGAGCGCGGAAATCATAAAGACCTGATCGAAGCTGTATTGCGCGGAAACGTCTGAGGTGACTTTCAGAAGCTCCGGCTTCGACACGAGATCGATTTTATTGAGGACGGCGATCGTCGGACGTTTGACCTGGTGCAGGTGACGCAACAACTGGATCACGCCCTCGTCGAGGCCGCGCTTCGCGTCGATGACGAGCACGACGAGATCGGCGTCTCCGGCGCGGTCCCACGCTGCCGTGGACATGGCGCGGTCAAGCCGCCGCTTGGGCTGAAAGATGCCGGGCGTATCGACGAGGATGACCTGGCTGTTCCCGATCAGGGCGATGCCCCGCACCGGACCGCGCGTCGTCTGCGCCTTATGGGTGACGATAGAGATCTTCGCCCCCACGAGCGCGTTGGTGAGTGTCGACTTGCCGCTGTTCGGCGCGCCGATCAGTGCGACGAAGCCGCATGCAGTGCGCGTGTCGGACGCGTCTTTAGTATCAGCCATGACGGGCTCCTTGCCACACGCCTTCACGGAGGAGCAGTGCAAGGGCTGCAGCCTGCTCGGCCTCGCGCTTGTTGGCCCCCTCGCCCCGCTCCGGCTCGACGCCATCGATCTGCACTTCGGAGGTGAAGCGCGGCGCGTGATCCGGGCCCTTGCGCCCGACCTCGATATAGCGCGGCAGCGGCAAGCGCCGGCCTTGCGCCCATTCCTGCAAAACGGATTTCGCGTCGGGTGCGGTGATGTGCAGATCGGTGAGCTGTGGCGACCAGAAGCCGTGCACGATCTTCTGCGCGGGAAGATAGCCGCCGTCGACGAAGATTGCGCCGAGGATGGCCTCGCAGGCATTGCCGAGAATGGTCTTCTTGCGGCGCCCGCCGCTTCCTGCCTCGCCCCCGCTCATGAGAATGAGCTCTCCCAGCTTCCAGCCCTCGGCGACCTTGGCACAGGTCTCCGTGCGCACGAGCTGATTGAGCCAGCGGGCAAGCTCGCCCTCGGGAGCCACGGGAAATTCGCTTGTCAGCAGTTCGGCAATGGCAAGCCCGAGCACGCGGTCGCCGAGAAATTCCAGGCGCTCGTTATCCTCGACCGGCTTTAGCCCCGGCCGCGCACTTGCATGGGTAAGGGCAAGCTTCAGCAGAGCGCCGTTGGAGAACTGATAACCTAGCCGGTTGCAGAGCTCGTCGAGGGCGATGTCGCGCCGCGTGGGCAAGCCTATTGAACCCGGTCGAGGATGCGCGACCAGCGCACGCTCTCGGGCCAGTCCCAGAACGCGAGGAAGCTCGAGTCCTCGTCCATGGAGAAGAAAATCACCTGCGCCTTGCCGACGAAGTTCTCGAATGGGACAAAGCCGACTTCGGAGAGGAAGCGGCTATCGGTCGAGTTGTCGCGGTTGTCGCCCATCATGAAGAAGTGCCCCTCGGGCACCTTGTAGACTTCGGTATTATCGCCAAAGCCGTCCTTCACCGTATCGAGGACGGTGTAGCTTACGCCATTCGGCAGCGTCTCCTTGTAACGGGCGACACGGCGCTCGCGGTCGCCATCCGCGACGACATAGTCGTCGAGGGCCGTCTTCTCGACCGCCTTGCCGTTGATGTGAAGGACGCCGTGCAGCATCTGGATCTCGTCGCCCGGCAAACCGATGACGCGCTTGATGTAATCGGTCTCGTTGTCGCGCGGGAGCTTGAACACGGCCACGTCGCCGCGGTCGGGATTCTTCGCCCAGATACGTCCGGAAAAGATGTTGGGACCGAATGGGAAGGAATAGCGGCTGTAGCCGTAACTATATTTCGAGACGAACAGATAATCGCCGATCAGCAAGGTCGGGATCATGGAGCCGGATGGGATGTTGAACGGCTGGAAGAGGAAGACGCGAACGATCAGCGCCAGGATCAGCGCGTGAATCACGACGCGGATGGTGTCCTTCAAGCCGCTGCCCTCTTCCCGGTCCTCGACCTCAATACTCATCGACCAGCTCCTCGCCGCCCCTTCTTCAAGGCCCAGCCCCTATACCCCCTTCCGCAAAGTGAGGCAAACCGGGCTAATCGCGCGAATTGAAGCGCAATGCCGTAATAATGACGATCGCCTGTGCTGTAGGGAAATCGTCGGTGATCGTGAGGTCGATGCGCGCCTCGTGACCTTCCGGCGTGATCCGCGCAAGCGCGCGTGCGGCGCCACCGGTCAGTTCGAGCGTGGGGCGGCCCGAAATAAGATTGACGACCCCCATGTCGCGCCAGAACACGCCGTGGCGGAAGCCGGTGCCGAGCGCTTTGGAGCAGGCCTCCTTCGCAGCAAACCGCTTCGCATAGGACGCGGCGCGCGCGTGACGGCCGTCGGATTTGCGCCGCTCCAGGTCGGTAAAGATGCGGTTGAGGAAGCGGTCGCCGTAGCGCTCGATCGTGCGTTCAACCCGCCTGATATCGATGACGTCGCTGCCAAGCCCGATGATCATCACGCCCTACGGCCCCTGCCCTCAGCCATGCTGAACCTCCGCGCGGGTGACGTCCATGATGTCGCGCATGCGGGCCACGCTCTCGCGCAATCCGACAAAGACCGCCTCGCCAATCAGAAAATGCCCAATGTTGAGTTCGACGACCTGCGGGATCGCGGTCAAAGCGGCGACGGTGTCATAGTCGAGACCGTGGCCGGCGTGAACCTCGAGGCCCTCCGCGTCCGCGAGCTTCGCGCCGGCCATCAGGCGTCTCAGCTCGGCCGCGGCCGCCAATGAATCTCCGGCCAGCACGGCCTCGCAGTAGGTTCCGGTATGGAGCTCCACCGCGTCGACGCCAACCGCCTTCGACGCCGCGATTTGCTCAGGGTCGGCGTCGATGAACATGGCGACTTGGATACCGGCGTCACGCAACCTCGCAACGAAGGGGGTGATGCCGGCGACCTGCCGCTTCACGTCGAGGCCGCCTTCCGTGGTCAGTTCCTCGCGCCGCTCCGGCACAAGGCAGCAGGCATGCGGACGATGGCGCAAGGCGATGTCGACCATCTCTGGCGTCACCGCCATCTCCATGTTGAGCGGCACGGTCAGTTCCTTGACCAGCCTTTCGATGTCGCCGTCGCGGATGTGCCGGCGATCCTCGCGCAGATGCGCGGTAATATTGTCGGCGCCGGCCTCGATCGCGACCGCCGCCGCACGCAAGGGATCGGGGCGAACCTGCCCGCGCGCGTTCCGCAACGTCGCGACGTGGTCAATGTTGATGCCGAGGCGGATGGGCGCGGCGGTCAAGCGCTTGGGACTCATGGTTCAAGCGCTCATCGGGCATCGAGAAGCTGGCGCCGCGCGCGCAAGTCGATCTCGCGACGGCGCTGATAGGCTTCCACCGCCGGCTTCACCAGCACGTAGCTCGCGGCAGCGAAGGCGAGTCCGACCGGGATGGAGCCAAGAGACATCGGTTTTAGGATCGGCCAAAGTTCGAGCGAGGCATGAAAAATCCCGTCGGAGAGGTCGATCTTGTCGCCGCTATGCGCGCCGCCGAGCATGAGGTTGCCGGCGAGATAGGTGACGTACCAGAAGAAGGGATAGGTCAGCGGATTGCCGACGAACGTTCCGAGCAGCGCCGCGACGATGCTGCCGCCGATCGCCCAGGCAATCACGGCAGACATGATCATGTGCAGGCCGAGGAACGGGGTGGCCGCGGCGAACACCCCGGCAGCAAAGCCGAGCGCGACGGCATGGGGGCTGGCGCTGAGGCGCCGTACCCGATGGAAGACGTAACGGGTCGAGCGGCCCCAGCTTCGGCGGGGCCAAAGGCCGACGCGCGTCCGCTGCCACCAGCTCTCCGCCTCGCGACGTTGAAACAGCATCGAAACCTTGACTTCCGCTACCCGGCCGCACCTCGCGCCCGCAACTAGCATATTTAGGATGATCGGCTCTAGCCGCCAGGGCCCGGTGGCCCGACCGCCATTATAGAGCGCGCGGCTTAACGCGGCTTTTAGCCGCTCACCCGGCTCGCGTCGCTCACCACGTCCCTCGCGCGCAGCCCGGCGATGATGTCGTTCAAATGCTTCAGGTCCCAGACTTCGAGATCGATCACCATGTCGGTGTAATCCGCGCTCTGGCTCGTCAGCTTGATGTTGTCGATATTCCCCTCGGCCTCGCCGATCACGGTCGCGACCTGGGCGAGGCTGCCCGGCTCGTTCAGGACGGTGACGGCAATACGCGCGGGAAAGCGCTGCGGGTCGTTCTCGTCGATGTCCCACGTCACGTCGATCCAGCGTTCGGGCTCCTCGTCGAACGCCTTCAGGCCTTCGGCGTGGATAGGATAGATCGTGATCCCCTGCCGCGGGGTCAGAATGCCGACGATGCGGTCGCCGGGGACCGCGCCTGCATCCGCAAAACTCACCGGTAGGTCGCCGCTCAAGCCTCGGATCGGGATGCCGTTTTGGGCAGGCCCGGCGCCCTTGGCGCGTCCGCTCGATCCCGGCCAACGGAATTTGAGGCCGATGACCTTGCCAAGACCGAACCACCCTTCGTCGGTGCGCTGCACCTTGCGCCGCCGCTTCGGCGCGTCGGCGGTCTCACCGGGAAACACCGCGTTCACGACGTCAAGCGATGACAGCTCGCCGCGGCCGACAGCGGCGATCGCATCGTCCGTCGTCTTCTGCGACAGGCGCCCGAGCACGCCCGCGATGGCGGCGTCGGCGAATGTCTTGCCACGGCGCGCAAACGCCCGGGTCAGGATCTCGCGGCCAAGCTTGCCGT
>DASQLK010000074.1:0-2810 GCA_035630055.1 Methyloceanibacter sp.
GCCAGCACCCGCGCGTGGTCGAAGGCAAGCTCCACGCTGCGCCAATCGCCGACCCATTCGACCGCGGCGGCATCGTCTCCCGCCTGCGGCGTGGCACCTGCCACCGGCCGCGCCAGGAACGCGGCGCTCACCGTATGCCCGCGCGGATCGCGGCCCGGATCGGAATAGACGCCGATGAGTTGAAGCCCGTCGATCTCGATGCCCACCTCCTCCCGTACCTCGCGCCGGCAGGCCGCCTCGACCGTCTCGCCGATATCGACGAAGCCGCCCGGCAGCGCATACGCGCCCTTGAACGGCGGGTTCCCGCGCCGGATCAGAAGCACGCGGCCCTCGTCGTCGAAGATGACGCAATCCGTCGTCAGCGCAGGCGTCTTCGGCATCGCCACGGGTTGGCCTCCGGGAAGAACGGCGATCGGGAGTATAGCAGTCTACTTCGCGCTGAGGCGGCGGGCTTCTTTCAGCGCCATGCCGAGCAGATAAGCGAGGAAGTCGAACCCGTTGGCACGGGCCTCCTTCACCAGCGGCGCGAGATGCTCGGCGCTGCGCTTGGCGAACTCGCCCGGCCCCTCGCCCGCGCCGGGCGGGCTCGAGCCGCTCTGATCCGACATACCCCTGCCCGGCCTTCTAGCGCTTCGCGCGCTTATTATCCGTGTACACCCTTTTTAGCACGGCCCGCCGTCTGCCGTCACGCTTTCCGCGCACCGCGGTTTTACCACGGCAGGCCGTGAAGCACAGCGAAAAGGAAGTCAGCCCTTCGGCTGCGGCACGATGCGGATATAGGGCCGCGGCGATTTCCACCCGTCGGGGTAGATCGTCTTCGCCTCGTCGTCGGTGACGGAGCCGGCGATAATGACGTCGCCGCCTTGCTGCCAGTTCGCCGGTGTCGCGACGCGGTGCTTCGCCGTGAGCTGCAGGGAATCGATCACGCGCAGCACCTCGTCGAAGTTGCGCCCCGTGGTCATCGGGTAGACGAGGATCAGCTTGATGCGCTTGTCCGGCCCGACCACGAATACATTGCGCACGGTCTGGTTGTCGGCGGGCGTGCGGCCTTCCGACGTGCCGTTCAAGCTTGCGGGCAGCATGCCGTAGGCCTTCGCGATCTTGAGGTCGGGATCGCCGATCATCGGGAAGTTGGGCGCGACGCCTTGCGTCTCGGCAATGTCTTGCGCCCAGCGGGAATGGTGGTCGATCGGATCGACGCTGAGGCCGATGATCTTCACGCCGCGCCGGTCGAACTCCGGCTTGATCTTCGCCATGTAGCCGAGCTCGGTGGTGCAGACCGGGGTGAAGTCCTTGGGATGCGAGAAGAGCACGCCCCAGGAATCGCCGAGCCACTCGTGAAAGCGGATGCGGCCTTCCGTCGTGTCGGCCTCGAAGTCCGGGGCGATGTCGCCGAGCTGAAGTCCCATGTCGTGTCTCCCTTGCGGCGCGCGGGTGACTGCGCCTGCCGCGTTGAGTTGCCGTATGTAAGACCTCTATGCCCGCGGCACCAATGCAGCTGCGGCAGAAAGAAATAGCTTTCTCGTGCATCGCGCAAGCGAGAGCATGGCTTGGCGGCGAAGGGCCTGCCACGGCCAATCCATACGCAAATGGGCCGGGGGTGAACCCGGCCCATCCGTTCGCCGTTTGGCATGACAGAGATTAGGCGACCTGGCGCCGCTCGTGGCGGCCTTCGCCGATCTCCTCGATGATCTTCGCCGAGAACGCGTCGAGGTCGTTCGGGTTGCGGCTCGTGATGAGGCCCTGATCCACGACCACCGCTTCGTCGACCCAGTTCGCGCCGGCGTTCTTAACGTCGGTCGCTATCGAGTGGTACGACGTCATCTTCCGTCCCTTGGCGAGACCCGCTTCGATGAGCAGCCACGGCGCGTGGCAGATCGCGGCGAGCGGCTTTTTGCTCGCGTAGAAATCTTTGACGAACTGCACCGCCTTCTTGTCGGCGCGCAGCAGGTCCGGATTGATCTGGCCGCCCGGCAGCACGAGGGCGTCATACTCGTCGACCTTGACGCTATCCAGCGTCCGGTCCACGGCGATAGACTTGCCCCAGTCGTCCTTCTGCCAGCCCCAGATCTCGCCCGGCTTGAGCGAGACGATGTCGACCTTCGCGCCGGCCGCCTCGAGCTTCTCTTTCGGCACCATCAGCTCCGACTGCTCGAAACCGTCGGTCGCTAGAATGGCGACGCGCTTTCCGCTTATATCCATCGTAATTCCTCCTATTTCCGCGTAATTCCCGCGCATTTCGCAGGGCTTTCGCGCGCAATTCCGCGTTCATCGCGCGCTATAGTCAGAGGAGGGGAAACGCAGGCGGCCGCTAAGCGGTTGCGCGGATAGAACCGCGCAGTTTTTTGTTGGAAATCCGCGGTTAGAACGGGCGCGCCGGCCCGAGCGATGCGGCGAACAGTGTCGCCCCCATGCCGAAAATGAGCAGCGATCCCCCGATCCCGCAAATGGTCCAGACCGCGTTCGTCCAGGCGCTGTTCTCGCCGCCGAGCTTGAGCGCGAGCTCGCGCGAACCGACTGCAATCGTTGCCAAAACTGCCACCGTGATGGCCGTGCCGAGCGCCATGGCGAAGGTCGCTGCGACCCCGGCCCAGAACAGCCCCTGCGCCAGCGCGAACACGAGGACCAGGATCGCTCCGGTGCATGGTCTGATGCCGACGGCGAACACGACGGCGACCATTTTTTTCCAGGAAACCGGCCCTGCAATGGCCCGCGCATCGACCATATGGTCGCAAGCCTCGCCCCCGGCGTGATGGTGGTGATGATGCCCATGATCGTGATCGTGCCCACACCCCGAATGGGCGTGCCCG
>DASQLK010000075.1:0-8564 GCA_035630055.1 Methyloceanibacter sp.
GGATCTCCTTCGCCTCGGCCTTGTCGATGTCGAGGCCCGCGGTGTCGCCCGGATCGATATCGCCGAGACGAAACTTGCCGCCCTTGCGGATGCGGTAGCGGTCGATGATTTCCGAAGGGAGCATGGCTCGTCCTTATAGCACCTGACGCTGCAACGGCTCTTGAATGCCGGGCTCGTCGATTTTGGAGTTGTTGATCTTGGGGTCCATCTCGACGGCCTCAAGGACGCCCTCAGCTTCCGGCGTGAGCAGCGCCGCCGCTGCATCGGGGCCAGTCTGCTGCACGTCGAGCCACGCCTCGAAGCGCTCGGGCGGCAGCACGACCGGCATGCGTTCGTGCAGGACGCCGACAGTTTTGTTCGCGGCACAGGTCAGGATCGCCACAGTATCCACATGGCCGCCTTCGGCATCGCGCCAGCGTTCGTAGATGCCGGCGAGCGCGATCAAGGGCCGGTCGGGCGCCCGCAGAAAGAACGGCCGTTTCGCTCCCTTGGGCCCGGTCCATTCGTAGAAGCCGTCCGCCGGTATCAGACAGCGCCGCCATTTCATGGCGTTGCGGAAGGAGGGCTTGGACAGCACCTCCTCCGACCGCGCATTGATCAGGGTTGGGAACGTCTTCGGATCCTTCACGAAGGGCGGCAACAGGCCCCAGCGCATCATGCGGAAGATGCGGTTGCCTTCCTTGTCGAGGCAGACGACCGGCACGTCCTGGGTCGGCGCAATATTGTATCGCGCGGGGAAGTTCGGCGTGTCCCGGTAGCCGAAATAGGCGCGCACCGCTTCCGGCGGCAGGGTGAGGCTATAGCGGGAGCACATGGACGGTCGGTAACTCTTTGGCAATCATAGTGGAGCAACACTGCGAACAGCGTCAGGGACTTATATATCTAAGCGATGTGGCCCGAGAAAAAACGCGACACTATGCAAAGCTCGGAAGAGGATATCAGCCGCGAGGACATCGTTTCCGCGTTCCGCTCCGCCATGCTGGGCCACTTCCGCTCGCATGTGCCGGGCACGAACATCAACGAATCGACCCTCCTCACGACCGACTATCTCAACCATTTCCACGAGCTTGTGATGCTGCTCGAGGCCTGCTCGTCGGAACCTGAAGACTTTTCCGGCGACGTGCTTGCCTGGAAGCCGCTCACTTACGAACAGCATTTCGCGCAGACCGGCTTCCGCGACAAGAACCTCGCCATTGCCGCCTATCACCGCGCCCCGCCGCGGATACGCGCGCGCTTCGACGATGCGGTCGCCAAGCTGCACGGCGAGGCCGTGACCCTGGTGGCTGAGGTCGCATCCGAGCTCGGGGACGCGAAGGGCGAGCGACGCCTGCGCGCGACCTGCACCACCGGCGCCCAGCGCCTGCGCGCGCTGATCGAGCGCGCCAACGCCATCGCCAACGGCGATGCGGCCGACGACAGCGCCGATCTTGGCAGCCAGGCGGCGGTGGACGCGATTTTCGGCCCGCGCTAGGCCACGCCACGGGCGGCTAAACCGGCCCGAACGGCTAGATTTCACCAAGAATGCGGTTTACTGGAGACAACATGGCACTCCGGGCGAAGCGCATCGTGACCCTTGGCTTAGGCCCGCTCATGTTTGCGGCCGTCATGGTCGCTTACACGCCGGTGGCAGAGGCGCAATTTTTCTTCCGCTGGCTCGACGAGCAGGCAAAGCCAAAGCCGCGGAAACGCGCGCCGAAGCCGAAGCCGCCCCCGATCGACGATCTCCCACCCATTGTGCCGAAGGAGGAGAGCGCCGCCCCGCCGCCGCCGGACGACCGACCCTATGACGTGAAGCTGTTGCGCTTGGCCGAGATCCTCGGTGCCGTCCACTATCTGCGCGAACTTTGCGGCGCGCAGGAGGGTCAGCTCTGGCGCGAGCAAATGCGGGACATTCTGCAATCCGAGGGCACCACCGCGGTGCGCCGCGCCAAGCTCGTGAGCAGCTTCAACGACGGCTATCGCGGCTATCGGCGCACCTACCGAACCTGCACGCCGTCCGCGACCGTTGCGACGACGCGCTTCAGTACCGAGGGGGCGCGCATTGCAGCCACCTTGGCGCAGTCCTCGGAATATGCGAGCCGGAGCGCGCCTGTCCCCGAGGCGCCGAAGACAGAAGATGGCACCTCTGCGCCGTCACCAGATGGTGCGGAGGCATCGCCCGCCGCCCCGGCGGCTGCCGCCACTGCCGCAGGAACATCCCCTGCTGCGCCGGAAGTTCAGCCAAGTCCTCCGCCGGCGCCCTCCAAGAAAAAGCGCAAGAAAGCACAGTCTCAGCCAAAACCTCCCGATTAGGGATGAAGATTAACCGTTAGTTCACTCTGTCCTTCATCAGGCGCAAGAGCGGTGCAAGTGTGGCATCGCCAGATCTAGCCTGAATAACAGAGGACGGAACGGTTGCGGCAAGAGCGACGAATAAAGGCTGCCCCGGAGGACAATCCTCAAAAGCAGGCGGCCCTCCGATATATCCTCGACGCTTGGGAGGAGGCGCTGCATGACGGCATCGAGCCGCAAATGCTCGCCAACGCAGCTCTATACGCGGCGCTCGTCGACCTCATTGGCGCTTATGGCGAAGATGCTGTCGCCAAGATGGCGGGCGGGCTTTCGCGCCGCATTCAGCATGGCGAGTTCACCCTCAAGCGGACGTCGCAATAAACTCCGCTCAGCGGAGGTATTGCCAGATCAGGTCGATCACGAGAATTGCGCCGCAAACGACCAGCAGCGCACCTGCACCCCAGTTGATCATCAGCAACCGGCGCTCAGTGAGGCGATGGCGGATGGTTGCGATCAGCTCCGACAGCCCTAGCCACCAGAGCAGGCTACCGCCCATGATGGAGGCAACGAGCACCAGGGCTTCCAAGTATGTATCGAGGCCGCCCATCAGCGAGCCGAAGCCGCCGATGATGGCGGCCATGCCGAGAATCGCGCCCGGATTGGTGATCGTGAGGAAGAAGGTTTGCGGGATAATGCCGGTGTGGGCCAAAAGGCCGGACTTCTGTCCGGCGGGGATGGCCATCACCGGCTTCGCGATCGAAAGCGCGATGCCGAAGCCTATCAGGACCACGCCGCCGACAAGCTGAATGACGCCCGTATAGGCCTCCATGGCGTCGGAGATCGCCGTCATGCTGAAGGCAGCGATCGCGGCGAGCAGGCCATCGCCCAGAACCGCGCCAAGTCCGGCAGCCACGCCGCCCCAAAAGCCGCGTGACGCGGCGCGCTGGATGCAGAGGACGTTGACGGGTCCGATCGGCGCCGCCACCAATACTCCGATACCGATGCCCGCCAGCACCAGCTGGAGACCGGACAGCACGATATACGCGCCGGTTTGCAAGGCGGCCTATTCGTCCGTAGAGGAAATGGCTAAATCGGATACGGCAAAGCCGGCGGGCGCAGTAGCGCTCAGCGCGGAAAGTGGCCAGCCTTTCGGGGAGTGATGCATGAATCGCCGCTACGGAACAGTTTTTCTCGTCTTCGCCGCATTGGTAGCGGGCGCTGCCTGGGTTGTCTACGCCCAGCACGAGACGCCCTCATCGCCGAACGCGAGCAACGTTGGCAGCAGCGAAAGCGTCAAAGACAAGCCTGCGCCCGAGCCGCTCAAGGAAGATTCGCTGGCAACGCAACTGCCGACGTCGGGCCCCTCGGCAGCCGCAACGGCGGGCGGCGAGAACGTCATCTATGACCCTACTAAACTGCCGCAGCCCGTGCAGCGCATGCTGAATGAGATCGGCAATGCCGCGCAGAGCGGTGACATCGAGCGCATGCGTGGCGTGCTTCAGATCAGTGAGATCAAGCCGATGGTGGCGGAAGATCACGTCGATGATCCCGTTGCGCATTGGAAGAAAGACTCCGCGGGGGGCGACGGCCGCGACGTTCTCGCGGCGATGCTCAACATCCTCTCGGCCGGTGGCGTGCTGGCCGGCAAGGACAAGAGCCAGATGTATGTGTGGCCCTATTTCGCCGAGTTGGATCTGAAGACACTCACGCCAGCGCAGGAGGTCGAGCTCTATCGGGCCGTGCCGCCAGAGCAAGCGGTCAAGATGAAGCAGTCCGGCAAGTACACTTATTACCGTCTGGGCATCTCGCCCGACGGGGTGTGGCACTACTTCCTTCAGTAAGGGGTTGGCAGGCCTTCGATGAAGCGCACGGGCGCACCTGTTGCCGTCTCGGCGAGCTCGCTTTCCCACATGGCGATCCGACCGCGCACCATCGTCCCGACGGGCCAGCCTTTGACCTGGCGCCCTGCGAAGGGACTCCAGCCGCATTTGCTGCCGATCCATTCGTTTTCGATGCGCCGCTCGGCCTTCAGGTCCACGATCGTGAAGTCCGCGTCATAGCCTGCTGCGATGCGGCCCTTACCCGCAATGCCGAACAGGCGCTGCGGACCGGCGCTCGTGAGATCGACGAAGCGCGCAAGGCTCAAGCGTCCGGCATTGACGTGATCCAGCATGACCGGCACCAGCGTTTGCACGCCGGGCATCCCGGAGGGCGTCGCGGGGTAGATGCCAGCCTTTTCGTCGAGCGTATGCGGCGCGTGGTCGGAGCCGAGCACGTCAACCACGCCCTGGTCGAGCCCCCACCATAAGGCGTCTTGATGGATCTGGTCCCGCAGAGGCGGGTTCATCTGCGCCTTCGTCCCAAGAGCTGCATAGGCCTCGCCGGCAGCCAATGTCAGGTGCTGCGGCGTAACCTCGACGCTCACGCGGTCCTTGTGTCGTGCGAGCAGCTCCATCTCTGGGGCGGTGGAAACGTGCAGGATGTGGATGCGGGCTCCTGTCTCGGCCGACAGCCGGATCAGCCGCGTGGTTGCAGCAAGAGCCGCTTCCGGGTCGCGCCATTCGCTGTGGCTCGTTGGATCGCCCTCGCGGCGGAGGCCCGACCGCTCCCGCAATCTTGTTTCATCCTCGGCGTGAAATGCGGCACGGCGGCGAATGGTCGAGAGAATGCGCGCGAGGCTTTCCTCTTCGTCGACGAGCAAATCGCCCGTCGAGGAGCCGACAAAGACTTTCACGCCGGCGGCGCCGGGAAGCCGCTCGAGCTCGGGAAGCTCAGCGATGTTGTCCCGTGTCGCGCCGACGAAGAAGGCAAAATCGCAGAACATGCGCCCGTCGGCGCGCGCGACCTTGTCCGCAAGGGTGACAGCCGAGCTCGTCTCGGGCTTCGTGTTCGGCATCTCGAACACGGCCGTCACGCCGCCAAGGACGGCTGAGCGGCTGCCCGTCGCCAGATCCTCCTTGTGCTCCATCCCTGGCTCGCGGAAATGCACCTGTGTGTCGATCACGCCAGGGAGGATATGCAGTCCCGTCGCATCGAGGGTTGTGCCGGCGGCGCTCGCTTTCACGTCACCGATGGCGACGATGCGGCCCTCTTTGATGCCGATATCGGCCATGCCCTCGCCCGCGTGGTTGACGAGGGTGCCGCCTTTGATGACGAGATCGAAGGTTTCAGCCAAGGGACTACGGGGTTCGCTTGCGGGCCAGCGCGGGCTTCAATAGATCTGCGAGACCTTGGTAGCAGAGAAGCGGAACATGAGCCATTGCGATGCCGCAATCCTCCCCGACCGCGGGGCGGTCCGTATCGGCGGTGCCGACGCACGCAAATTTCTGCAAGGTCTCATTACCAACGACATGGAAAAGGCGCGGGACGGCGCGGCCATTCATGCCGGCCTGCTCAGCCCGCAAGGGAAAATCCTGTTTGAGTTCTTCGTCGTTCCTGCGGGCGATAGCTTTCTCCTGGAGGGGCTGCGAAGCATGGCCGCCGATCTCAGTAAGCGGCTTGGCTTCTATAAGCTCCGTGCCGATATCACGGTGACGGACGAGCCAGCCATCCAGGTCGCAGCTGCCTGGGGCGACGACATCATCGCCGCTGTCGAGGGCGCCATTGTCTATCCGGATCCCCGCCTGGCCGAACTCGGCTATCGGGCGCTGCTGCCGGCGGGCGTCGGAATCGGCGTGGCGCTCGGCTGCACCGAAACGTCAGCAGAGGCTTACCACGCCATGCGAATCGGCCTCGGCGTGCCCGAGGGCGGGCGTGACTTTGCCTACGGCGATGCGTTTCCGCACGAAGCCTTGTTCGACCAGCTGAACGGCGTGGATTTCGCCAAGGGCTGTTATGTGGGCCAGGAAGTCGTCTCGCGCATGGAGCATCGCGGCACGGCAAGGAAGCGGATCGTGCCTGTGAGCGGAGATGACCCCCTGCCCCCGGCAGGATCCGAGATCATGGCGGGCAGCGTGCCGATCGGCACGCTTGGCTCGGTCAACGGCAGAGATGGGCTTGCGCTGCTGCGGCTCGACCGCGCGGGTGAGGCCTTGACCGCGGGCAAGCCCCTTACCGCAGGCGGTGTTCCCATTCGGCTGCGGCGTCCCGCCTTCGCGCGGTTCGACATGCCGGTGGAAGCCGCTGTTTCATGAGCAAGACGGTCCTGACGCGGTGTTCCTGGGCGGGAACCGATCCCCTCTACGTCGCCTATCACGACGAGGAATGGGGCGTGCCGGAGCGTGACGACCGCGCGCTCTACGAGAAGCTCGTATTGGACGGGTTTCAGGCCGGACTGTCCTGGATCACGATCTTGCGCAAGCGTGACGCCTTCCGTCGCGCATTCAACGCGTTCCAGCCGGAGAAGATCGCCCGCTACACGCCGAAGAAGATCGAGCGCCTGATGCAGGATGAAGGCATCGTGCGCAACCGCATGAAGATCGAAGGCGCGGTGGCTTCGGCGCGAGCATGGCTCGACGTGATGGACAAGGGGCCGGGCTTTTCGAGCTTGCTCTGGGATTTCGTTGACGGCGCCCCGCTCGATCAGCGCCGCCGGAACATGAACGAGATCCCCGCCGAGACGGAGGTGTCACGCGCGATGTCGAAAGAGCTCAAGGCGCGCGGCTTCAAGTTCTGCGGCCCGACCATCGTCTACGCCTTCATGCAGGCGACGGGCATGGTCAACGATCATCTCACCTCATGCCACCGTCACGCCGCCTGCGCGGCGCTCGGCAGGCCTGAGGGCTAACCCTTAGAGCTGCGCGGATCCATGTTGCGGGGATAGGTGCGCTCTTCCTGGATCTTGCCGCCGCGGGTCTTGATCTTGACCGAACCCATCTTGCCCACTGCCCTTTCCAGCACGCCGCCCTTGATGGCCGCCGCCTTGGTCGCGAAGGTCTTCACGGTCTGGCCGGAGCCGTCCTTCTTCAGCGCCCAGCGTTTCGTCTTGGCGTCCTGTGTGAGCGTAAACTTCGGCAACTTTGCCATAAGCGTCCCCCGTTCAAGCAAATTGGCGTGACTGATTTCCGATAGATAACATGCAATGATTCAGATTGTGAGCCAGATTCGTGCAATCCAACCGCTAACCTCGCTGAGGTCTCCGTCGAGATCGGGCAGGCAACGCGACGCCGTTCAGCTGATCCTTGTGGCGGTTAGACATGGGTAAGCTCGCCCCGGACAGCGGCCCGCGCGCCTGGCAGCGCATGTTGAGCGGAAGGAGGCTCGATCTGCTCGATCCCTCGCCGCTCGATATCGAGATCGAGGACATCGCCCACGGACTTGCCAGGGTTGCGCGCTGGAACGGGCAGACGAGCGGCGCGCACACCTTCTCGGTCGCCGAGCACAGCCTGCTCGTGGAGGCGATCGCCGCCGATCTCAGCCCCGCCCTCGACCGCCGCTTCCGCCTCGCCGCGCTGATCCACGACGCGCCGGAATATGTGATCGGCGACCTCATCAGCCCGTTCAAGGCGGCACTGTCACTTGATTACAAAGCTTTCGAGGCAAATCTATTAGCGGCAATCCATTTGCGATTCGGCCTACCCGCCGAGCTGCCAACGGAGGTCGCGACCCTGATCAAGCGCGCCGACAAGATCGCGGCCTATTACGAGGCGACCGGCCTTGCGGGCTTCGCCCGGGACGAGGCACGCCGGTTCTTCGGGCAGCCCAAGGGCTTGAGCGCCGGCCTCATCAAGCGGCTCGGCCAGCTCGCGCCCCTGCCGGCCCATGACGGCGAGGCGCGCTTCCTGAAACGGTTTCATGAGCTTGCCTCATGACCGCGAAACCCATTAGAGAGGACCTATGACGAATAGCGCCGCAGCCTCCCTGATTTCGCCAAGAGGGCCCGCCAGGATGGCGGCCGCCATGGCGTCGGAAACCATCCTTGTCGCGCCCTTGAGCTGCGTGGAAACGACCATCGAGGACGCCCGCGTGGGCCATCTCGTCACGCTCATCAACGGCGAGACCATGGTCGACACCCCGCCGCGGATCCAGCCCGGCCGCCATTTGCGCCTCGCCATGAACGACATCTGCGATCCGCAGCCGGGTCTCGTGGTGCCCTGCGAGACCCATGTCGCCGACCTCGTGCAATTCGCGCTCGATTGGGACCGGCAGGCGCCTCTCCTCATCCATTGCTGGGCCGGCATCAGCCGCTCAACGGCGGCGGCCTTCATCACGCTCTGCGCGCTCAACCCGACGGTCGAGGAAGTCCGGCTGGCACGGGTGCTGCGGGACGCCTCGCCCACCGCCTACCCGAACCGCCGCCTCGTCACGCTCGCGGACCAGGCGCTGGCGCGGCAGGGCCGCATGCTCGCGGCGGT
>DASQLK010000076.1:0-15558 GCA_035630055.1 Methyloceanibacter sp.
GCCATGCTCACAGCAAGGATTCACCGGCACTCGGTTAACAAACGTTTAACCGGGGCAGGCGCGCGCACCTGGAGAAGCCGTGACAGTCATTGACCTGCGCCGCCGCGGCATCTGCGCAACAGAAGGAGTTCCCATTTTTCTTGGCGGAGTAAATTCAAGTAAGCTCGGCCGTTCCAGCACATTAAGTATTCCGGCAAATAGCACGATGCTTAACGACAACTAAACGCTACGTTGCCTTGTGACCGGTCTGGCGGACACGGGGCAAAGCCGTGAACAATGAAGACAATGGATTCAAGGTTTCGTTGAGCAAAAAGGCTCAATCGGTGTTCCGCGTCGGCGTCGATGGCCGCGGCAACTGGGTGGCGCTCAATCAAGACGGCCGTTGCGGAGGGTTGTTCATCGGGCGTCACGAAGCAATTCGCTTTGCCCTGTCGCAAAATGGAAACCAGAAGAACCAGATCGTTCTTGTTGAGACCCCGCTCGATCTTGATCTGGCCGTGGGCGAGGGCCGCGCGTCCTACAGCACCGCTGCAGCAAGCGATCGCAAGTCGTCAGCGAACCAGCCGGAGCGATGACGGTGAATCATTGCGATTGCTCGCGGGACACACCGGTTGAAACCGGCACCGGCGCCTCGCTCCGTTCTCCTGATCGCCTAACCGCGCTTGGCTTCGTCGAGAGCTGGCGCAAGCAGATCAGGCGAGACGGAAGCGGAGGATCATCCGGTTGCAAGCGCGATCAGGCGCGCGCCGAGATCTGGATCGCTCCGGTTCCATCACTGATCCGTCGGTTCAACGCCGACGAGGTGCTAAGTCCGAGCGAGATGCATGAGTTTCGGCAAGTGCGAGTTCCGTCAGCACGGGACAGCACGATCGCTGGCCGCATGCTCTTGCGCATCGCCTTGTCAAACGGCGTGCAGGGGCGAATTGCTCCCCGGGATTGGCAACTATGCACCTTGCCGAGCGGCAAGCTCGAGATCGGCCAAGAGCTCCCGCAACCCTACTTCAGCGTCTCCCATACCGAACGGATCGCCGTGGTCGCGTTGTCCGAGCATCTCCCTGTCGGCATCGACGCGGAATCGATCGAGCAGTCCGTTGAAAGGGAAGTAGCGGCGAATTTCTGCTGCGCGGGCGAGCAAGCGTCCCTCGGGGTCCTGCCGCTCCGGCATAGCATGCGGGAGTTGATCAGGCTGTGGACGCTGAAAGAGGCTTACGCCAAGCTCATCGGCATCGGAGCGGCCATCGATTTCTCCGCGCTAGGCTTTTCGTTCGATTCGCTGCGTCTCACCCACGGCGCGGCATGCGAGAACGAGCAGCAGGCTCATTTCGAAACGATGTTCGTCAGCAACGGCAACGGCCTGAGCCACGTCTCGCTCGCCATCGGCATTTCCCCCTTTGCCGCGCTGCATGCTGAACTCCAGGTCATGACGCTCGTCAACGACTCGGGCCCAAGCGCGCTTGACGTGCCGTGCTTCCCACTACCCGAAGTCCCTCATGCCGAGCAGGTTCTGCGATGACAGCTCCGACCCGGCTCTTCGACCGCTATGAACTGCTGTTCGGTGAGACTCCGCATCTCCTGCACGAGTTCTTCGAGCTGCAGGTTCTGCGAAGGCCGAACCATCCGGCCCTGGAATGCAACGGTGAGACGCTCACTTACCGGGAGCTGGACGCAAAGGCTAACCGCATCGCCCACATGCTGCACGCGCGCGGCATCTGCCCGGGCGCGTTGGTCGGGCTCTTCTTCGACAAGTCCAGCCTGGTATTCGCGGCTCTTCTCGGCATTCTCAAAGCCGGAGCAGGATATGTCCCGATCGATCCGAAAACGCCGGCCGAGCGCCTCCAGAGCATCGTCAGTGACGCAGCCCTGCCGATCATCCTGACCGAGCACCGGCTCAGGGGTCAGCTCCCGTGTCTGCAATCGACAGATGCGGTGTTGCTCGACTGTCTATCGGAGGAACTCGAGCGCTTTTCAGATACGCCATTGTCGGCGCGCCAGTCGGGCGTGACGCTTCTCGATCCCTGTTATGTGATCTTTACGTCGGGATCGACCGGCAGGCCGAAAGGAGTTGTCGTCGAGCATCGCAACGCCGTTAATTTCGTGCGCAGCCTCGGATCCGTATACGGCTTGCGAGAGAACGACCGCATCTACCAGGGATTCTCGCTCGCCTTCGATGCTTCGGTGGAGGAGTGCTGGGCGGCATTCTCGCTGGGCGCAACGCTCGTCGTTCCCAACGCGGACATAGCCAGATCCCCCCATGACGCGGCGGATTTCATCAAGGCCAAGGGTGTCACCTATTTTTCGACGGTGCCGAGTTTTCTGGCGATGATCGAGGACGACCTGCCGACAGTGCGTCTTCTCGTCGTTGGCGGAGAGGACTGCCCGGCGGCGCTCGTTTCGCAATGGGCCCCAGGGCGGCGCATGCTCAATACATACGGCCCCACCGAGGCCACCGTCGTCGCCACCCTGACGGAATGCATCGCCGGGAAGCCTGTGACGATCGGCAGGGCGTTGCCGGGCTATGCGGCCTACGTCCTCGATGAGGACCTACGGCCCGTCACATGCGGCGAGGTCGGCGAGCTGTTTATCGGCGGCCCCAGCGTGGCGCGCGGCTATCTCAACAGGTCCGAGCTGACGTGCGATCGGTTCATTCCGGACACGTTCGATGAAACACGTTTCGGACACAAGCGCCTCTACCGCACGTATGATCTTGTCCGATGGACAAGCGAGGGCGAGCTGCAGTTCGTGGGCAGGAAGGACTCTCTCGTCAAGATCCGGGGCTTCCGCGTCGAGTTGTCCGAGATCGAAACGGCCTTGAGCGAGCAACCGGGCGTGCGCGCCGCTGCGGTCACCGTACGGATGGACGGCGCCATCCAAGAACTCGCTGCGTTCGTCGTCCCGACCGAACGCGAGAACGGCGTGGATCACCGGGCTTTGTCTCAGGCTCTGCGCCAGCGGCTGCCCGAATACATGATCCCGAAATACCTCGACGCCATCCAGGAGCTTCCGCGGCTGACCAGCGGAAAGCTCGATCGCCATCAACTGCCGCCCAGCACGACCTTGCTGGCGAGCGGAGAACGCGAATCCGTGTGCGCCCAAACGGCGCTGGAACGGGACATGGTCGAGGTTTTTCAGACCTGCCTCGGCGTGTCGCCGATCTACGTCGGCGACGATTTCTTCACGGATCTCGGCGGACATTCCCTTCTTGCGGCGCGGGTGGTGACGGCGCTGAGGGCGAAGTTCAACACCTCGCGCATCGGCGTTCGCGACATCTATGAACACCGCACCATCCGTCAACTCTGCGACTTCCTCGGCAGCGACGAAAGCGTCGTGACCGATGCGCCGGCTTCTCCGCCCGTCCAAGCCATGCCGCCCGGCCGCGGCCACGTCTCAGGCGCTTGCCGCTGGCTCTGCGCCACCCTGCAAGCGGTCGCGCTTCTCGCATACCACGCCATTATCGCGGGCCCTGCGGCGGTCCTGCTTTTGACGTCGGCCATGGCGTTCAGGGGCGAAATCGATCTCTGGGACGCCGTCGCAATCATGTCGATCGTAAGCGTCCTGACATGGCCGTGCTGGCTGGCCTTGAGCATCGCCCTCAAATGGTTGGTGATCGGCAAGTACAAGCCGGGGCGGTATCCCTTGTGGGGGTCGTATTACTTCCGGTGGTGGCTCGTCAGCCGATTTCAGGGCCTGAGCTGGTCAGGGATGTTCGTGGGAACGCCCCTGATGAGCCTCTATTATCGGGCCATGGGAGCAAAGGTCGGCCGCAACAGCACCATCGGCACGCCCCTTTGCAGCGCCTTCGATGTCGTCTCGATCGGCGCGGACACCAGCGTCGGAGCGGAAACGCAGTTGCTGGGCTACCGCGTCGAGGATGGCTGGCTTGTCATCGGTCAGGTGACCGTCGGCGATCGTTGCTTCGTCGGAGCGCACAGCAATCTGGCGCTGAATGTGACCATGGGCGACGGCGCGCGTCTCGATGACATGTCGCTGCTTCCGGACGGTGGAGCGATCCCACCTGGCGCAGCGATGTCCGGATCTCCGGCCAGCACTGCTGCCGTGTGCGTGCCGAGCGACGGCGAGATTGGCGATCGGCCGCATAGGCGCTTCCTGTTCGGGTTGCTCCACCTGGCTCTGATCTATTGCATGGGTTATCTGCTCCTTCTCAGCATGGTTCCCGGTTGGGCGCTCGTGCTCTTCGCGCTCAGCGCAGGCGGAGCCATTCACGCCGCCGCAGCGACCTTTGCGGCCGTACCCCTGGCGGGCGCTTCTTACCTCGCCATCGTGATCGCCGTGAAACGGATCGCGATCGGGCGGATCTTGCCCGGGGTCTATCGGGAGAACAGCATCGGCTATCTCCGGCTCTGGTTCCTGAATTATCTGCTCGAGAACACGCGTCAGATTCTGCTTCCCCTCTACGCGACGCTGCTGTTCCCCAAGGTTCTTCGCCTGCTCGGCGCCAAGATCGGCAAGAATGTCGAGGTGTCGACCGTGATGCATGTCACGCCGGATCTCCTTCAGATCGCAGATGGCAGCTTCCTGGCGGATGCCTGCTTGATCGGCGGACAGCGGGCGCATGGCGGCTTCGTCGAGGTGTTGCCGAACCGGATCGGCGAACGCACCTTCATCGGAAACAGTGCTCACGTGGGCGGCGGCATCGAGATCGGAAACGATAGCCTGATCGGGGTGATGTCGACTCCGCCTGCCGGCATCAGCTCCGTCCCCGATTCCACCCGATGGTTGGGATCGCCCAGTTTCGTGCTGCCCGGTACGCAGGCCAAGACCTGTTTCGCCGAGACGAGCACGTATCGACCTTCGAAGCCGCTCATTGCCGCCCGGATCGGCATGGAGGTGCTGCGCCTGCTCTTGCCGGCTTTCGTCTTGGCGGCATCGCTAATTGCTTTCGCCGGACCCCTGCTGATGCTTGGCCGGGATGTGGCATGGCCTGTCGCCTTGCTAATGGCAGCGGTCATTTCGCTCGGTGTTTCTGTTGGCATGGTCATCGTTGCGGCGATGATCAAGCGCTTGCTCATCGGCGCCTACAAGCCGCGGCTGGCGCCTTTGTGGAGCCCTTATGTCTGGGCGAACGAGATCGTCAACGGTCTCTACGAAAGCACGGCTGCGACGGCGATGACACCGCTCATGGGAACGCCCTTCATGGCCCCGTGCCTGAGACTCATGGGCTGCAAAGTCGGTCGATGGGTATTTCTTGAGACGACGTTGTTCTCGGAATTCGACCTCGTCGAGATTGGCGATCATGCCGCGCTGAACATGGGCGTCACGGTGCAAACGCATTTGTTCGAAGACCGGGTGATGAAGGCGGACAGGCTCAAAATCTCCGAGCATTGCTCGATCGGGAACATGTCCGTGGTCCTCTACGGCACCGAGATGCAGAAAGGATCGAGCCTCGGTCCCTTGTCGCTGCTCATGAAGGGAGAGACCCTGCCGCCTGACAGCCATTGGCATGGAATACCGACCGAGTTGATCGGTGCAGCTCGCAAGCCTTCGGCACAAACCCCGATCGCAGAAGCGGCTTGAGCTGGAGAGTGAGTGATGGCGGCCCGTTTCTTAAGGAATTTCCTCGCAATCGCAACGGCGATCGCAGGCCCGCTCGGAGGCGGCGCCGCGAATGCGCAGCAGGATAATGGCCACCAGCAGGATGACCAGAACCCCAAAGGTTATGACATCACGCCGACGGGCCTCTCTCCCGCCTACCCTGTGGGCTTCGAATGCTCGCCCCTGACGTCTCTCTACGCTAGCTGGATCGACGTCGATGGCTCGATGCGCGACGAGAAGCATTCCGGCGTCGACGGAGGGCGGTTGAATGACGAGATCCTTGCCCCGGCTCCTGGCACCGTGCGCGCCGTTTGGAAGGCCGACTGGGGCTGGGGACGCGAGGGAGCACTTCTCATCGTGCATACGCGGGAGGAGCTCGGCCTCGAGGACGGTCCGGCGTTCTACTACTCCGAATTCGATCACCTGACGTACCGCGAGGCGAGCGCATTCACGGTCGGGCAAAAAATCGTCCGTGGCGAACGCTTGGCGCATGTCTCGAGGCCCGGCGGCAATGAACGATATCTGGAGGAAGTTCACTGGGAGGTCTGGGAAGTCGAAGACGACTCGACCCTGAAATGGCGTCGAGGCGACAAAGGAACGAAATTCTGGACCAACGCCACCGCCCGCTTGATCGATCCGCTCTACATGCTGTCGCGCCAAACGCCGCCGGATAATAACGGACGGGTCATTGTCACCCCTTATGTCCGCGGCCGGGATTACTCAAATTTCCGTGGCTTCACCTACATTCTTCCTTGTTATCCGCAGAACCCGGATACCCGTGTCATCTCTCGCTAACGCTGTGCAACTTTGGTTAGGAAAGGAAGTCCCCATGAAGACGCTTCGTCTCTTTCTGATCGCCGCCGTGATGACTGCGCCGCTGCCGACCTATGCCGGCAAGCTTGATCTCACTCAAATGAAATGCGGTCAGTTCGTTCAGGCCAGCAGCGAGAGCAAATCGACCATCACCGCCTGGCTCGCCGGCTACTACACGGACGTGACCGACACGGAGGTCATCGACCTCAATGGCCTGAAGGATACCGGCGTTCGGTTATCGGCATTCTGCGAGGCGAACCCGAATTTCGACATGTCGAGCGCTGCGGAAGGGATGCTGGGCAAGTAGGTCTGATCGCTCCTCGTCCATGGCGGGCCGCTTCGGCAAAGCCCGCTTGACGCGCTGTGAGGCTGATGGTTGCCTTGCTCATCGCGTCGATCCAGGAGCCGATCATGCCGTATCCACGATCCGTCAGAGCCGCCGTCATGGCACTGTGCTTGGCCGCCGCCCCCGCCTTCGCGCAGTCGGCCAACATGTGCTTCAAGCAGGTCATCTCGACGCCCAACGCGCCGGAAGCGATCGGACCCTACTCGCAGGCGATCCGCGCGGGGAATATGGTCTTTCTTGCCGGGCAGATCGCTATTGACCCCAAGACCAAGCAGTTGATGAAGGATGCCGGCATCGAGGATCAGACCCGGCTCGTGCTCGACAACCTGAAAGCGGTGCTGGAGGCGGACGGCCTCACCATGGACCACGTCGTGTCCACGAGCGTCTTCCTGAAGGACCTGAACGAGTTCGGCAAGATGAATGAGGTCTACGCGACCTATTTCAAGACCGCGCCGCCGGCGCGTGCAACGGTCGAAGTCGCGCGCTTGCCGCGGGACGTGAAGATCGAGATCGCGGCGATCGCCGTGCGTCCGTGAGCCCCGTAAGGCTTACGCTACAATGGTTGACGCGCTGCGCTGTGCAGCACGTGTGCAGCAACGGCCCGTGCCTCGGTAAGGGCACAGCGCTACGACCCTATCCCCGGTTCGAATCCTTCTCTCTCTTTCGGCAAGTTCGCCGGCTCGCTGCCGACGCTCAGAACTAATTCCAGCAACGTCTCGAGCGCACTGTCCCGCCGATCGAGACCAGCGATCTCGGTCTCGATGCGTCGGCGCCGCTCGTCGTCCAGGCCATCGGCCAGCCTTCGGAACTTCCGGAGAAGCTCGTCGTCGCGCAAGGCGTCATCCGGATCTCCGCGCGCGGCCGTCAGGTCGGAGGTCACCAACGTGCCATCGATTTGCTCGATCGTGACAAGCGCGACGCGCTCGGCGGGGAAACGACGCGTCAAGGCCTCGTTTTCCTGCAGGACAATGCGCTGCGCCATGCGGAGCACGTCTGGATCGCGCAGGCCGCCATGCGTGATTTCCGCCGCGCCGACCTGGCGACGCACGAGCATCGCGGCAAGCGGGAAGCCTAGCGCGTACTGCGCCTCCTCGGTCGTGGCTGGAGCCCGGCAACCAAGCCGGACCGCGGCCGCGAAGGTTTCGACCCGGACCTTCGCAATGCGCCCGGGCGTGATCTGATGACGCGTCATGAGAGCATCCGCGGCGTCGATGGCGGGCTGCGCCCATCGGCAGACGGCATACGGCTTGTGATATTGCTCGAGGATGCGCCATCTCGCGCCGAGATCCGACCAGACGCTGCGGTGCTCCTCCGCCTCGACCGTGACCGCGGGCGCACCCGTGAACCCGTCTGCCGCAAGATAAGCGCCGGAGACCCCGGCGAGCGCGCCCCACCCCGAGCCGTCCTTGAGCATGGTCGGGTGGTCGATGCAGCGCATCATCTGGCTTCTCGGCCCGTGATATTCGGCGATCCCGAGCGCGTGCCGCGTCGCGCTAGCGCCGAGACCGAGGAGCCGAGCGGCGACCGCGGCGCAGCCGAGCGCGTTCCAGGCACCCGACGTATGATAGTCGCTCGCGCCGGCGTGCAACGCAATTCCGGCGCGCGTCGCGACCTCGTAGCCGAGGATCAGACAGAGGAGGAAGTCGCGACCGCCGATCCGCCCGCCGGCGTCAGCGACGGCGAGAAGTGAAGGCAGCACGGCGACCCCGGCATGCCCCTTCGTGAGGGCGTGCCCATCATGAGCATCGAAAGCGTCGATGGTCGAGGCACCGGCGTAAGCCGCGCCGGCAGGGCTCGCTGTCCGTCCATCGAACAGGATGCGCGCGCCACGCTCGCTTGTTCCCATTTGGCGGACGGCGAAATTCCGAGCCATGCGCGACAAGTCGGTCTGCGCTCCGCTCGCCGCGACGCCGATCAGGTCCAGGAGGCATCGCTTCGCCTGCTTGACGACCTCGTCCGGCACGGTCTCGAACGAGAGCTCATGGATGAAGCCGACCGTGCTCATGGCGATGCTCGGCTCATAAAGGTCGGCCGTCGTGTCGAAGCCGGTCGAGCTCGCTGCGGATCAGATCCGGAGCCGCATTGCGCACCGTCGGAAGACGCGATCGCGCCAGACGGACGTTGCGATAGTCGATCTCCGCGGTGATCAGGCCCGATCCCGTGCCGGCGCGCGCCAGTTCGCGACCGCTGGCGTCGAGAATGCAAGAGCCGCCCCAGAACTGCACGGCGCCGCGGCTTCCGCAATGATTGGCCATGACGATCGGCAGGCCGTAGGTGAGAGCGGTGTGGCGCAGGTTGACATCCCACCCCGCCCGGTTGTCGAAATCGTCGGCGACCGCATCGACGGACGACGCGACCGGCACGAGAAGGAGGCTCGCTCCTCCGAGAGCCGCGAGCCATGGCAAGGCCGGGTTCCAGGTGTCGGCGCAGACAAGGGCCGCCGCCGTCCAAGGATGCTGGAGGGAAAACACGTCGATCCGGCGCCCCGGCGCGTAATGCTTGCCTTCCTCCAGACGCCCGTAAGTGGCGAGATTGATCTTGCGATGGACGTGCAGGACCCTCCCGCCGCCGAGAATGGCCTGGGCATTGTAGAACTGCGCCCCGTTGGCTTCCTCGATGAAGCCGACGGCCACCGTCACCGGCCCGGCGGCTTCGGCGAGCCGCTCGAGCTCCGCCGCGCTCGAAGCGAGGGCGAGGGTCGGCACATCGGGAGCCGTCAGATAATCGGTGAGCGACAGCTCCGGAAAAACCAGAACGTCCACGCCAAGGCCGCGCGCCTCGTCGATGGCGGCGAGATGCAGCCCGAGATTGGCGGGGACATCGCCGGGGCGGCACTCGATCTGCGCAGCGGCGACCTTGAGGCTGGACATGGCAGCAAGGCAGGTAGGCGATTGGATCGCCCGCCTGCATCGTGTTGGCGAGCTAGACCGCGCCCTGCGCTTTCAGGAAGGACGCAGCCACCTCCTCGATCGTCTTCTTGTCGACGTCGACCGAGGCATTGAGCTTCGCCATGGTCGCGTCATCAAGCTTCGCCGAGAGCGCATTGAGGTGCTCGGCGAGCTTGGGGTTCTTGTCCAGGGTCTCCTTGCGGACGACCGGCGTGAGCGCGTAGTTCGGGAAGAAGCCCTTGTCGTCCGTCAGAATGACGAAGTCGAAAGCCGGAACGCGCCCGTCGGTCGCGAACACGAGGCCGACCGCAACCTGGCTGTCGCGCAAGGCCTGGTAGACGAGGCCGGTATCCATGCGGACCACGTTCTCGCGGCCGAACTCGAAGCCGTAGGTCTTCTGCAGCGGCGCGAGGCCGTCCGGTCGGGCGTAGAACTCGGCGTTCGAAGCGAGCTTCAGGTTGTCGCCGCCCTTTACCTTGCCGGCGAGGTCCGAGATCGACTTGATGCCTTTGGCGGATGCATCGGCCTTGCGCATGGCGAGCGCGTAGGTGTTGTTGGCCTTCGACGGATCGAGCCAGACGAGACCCTTGGCGGCATCGAGCTCCTTGACCTTGGCATAGGTCGCGGCCGGGTCGAGCTTGTCGGTGATCTTGTTGAAGGTGATGAGCGACGTGCCCGTATACTCCCAATACACGTCGACCTGACCGGCCTCCTGGGCCTGGCGTACTGCGGCGGTGCCGAGGCCCGCGCGCTTGTCGACGGTGAAGCCCTTGGCGCGCAGGAGCTGCGCCGTCATTTCGGAGATTAACTGCTGCTCCGTGAAGTTCTTGCCGCCGACCACGATCGTCTGGGCCGACGCCGTCGCGGCGCCGAGCATCAAGGCCGTTGCGGCGATCGCGAATTTCAGCACCGTTTGTTTCAACATGTCGCTTCCCTTTCCCTGGTTCTCGGCAGTCCCCTCCCCTTCAGCGTAGAGGGTTTACGCCCCTCGGGACCAGCCAATATTGACATTGGCCGATCGCGAAATCGACGAAGATGGCCAGCAACGCGGTCGGGATCGCTCCGGCGAGGAGCATGGTCGGCTCCATCAGATCGATGCCGGTGAAGATGAGTTCCCCCAGGCCGCCGCCGCCGATGAGAAAGGCGAGCGGCACGGTGCCGACGTTGATGGCCAGCGCCGTGCGGATGCCGGCCAGGATCACGAACACGGCGTTGGGCAATTCGACCCGCCGTAGGATCTGGCCCGGCGTCATTCCCATGCCGCGCGCCGCCTCGATCAGATGAGGCGGCACCATGCGCAGACCCGCGATGGTGTTGAGGACGATCGGCAACAGCGTCAGGGTGAACAATCCGAAGATCGCCGGGGGCGCGCCGATGCCGAACACCGACATGGCAAGCGCGATGATGGCCAGCGTCGGGATCGTGGTGCCGAGATTGACGATCTGCGTCACGGCGTTGGCGTAGCGGCGGAAGCGCTGGCGCGTCAGAACGATGCCGAGCGGCAAGCCGACGCCGATGGCCAACGCGCCCGAGATGGCCGTCAGGGCCAGGTGCTGGCGAGCGAGGTAGGTGACGTCGCTCGAATGCTGGAGGATTCCCGAAAGCACCCCGCGCGCCTGCAAGTAAGCGCCGAACGCGAAGGCGCCCGCGATGAAAGCGAAGCGCATGCCACTGCGCACGCTCGGCACGTCCATGAGCTTCGCGGCGGCCATGATTCGCGCTGCCGCCATGGTCAATCGTCCCGATAGGTCGCGCCGAGCGCATTCGTGATCGAGCGCTGCGACACGTAACCTTTGTAGAAGCCGTCGTGATCGACGCAAGCGAGCCAGGTCACGCCGTGCGTGAACATCAGCGACACGGCGGTGCGCAGGTCGTCGTCGATGTTGATCACGCCCGGCAGCGACTCCTGGTGCTCGGCGACCGTGCCCTTCTTGTCGCGCGCGATCTCAACGCGCACGAGACCGCGTGCCCGGCCGCGCGGCCCCACCATGACGACGGCATAATGGCCATGCTCCTCCATAAGGCGGAGAGCCGTGTCGAGCGTGTCCTCGGCCCGCACGCGCGGCGGCTCCTTCATCATGGCGTCCTCGACCTTGACGAGCCGCAGACGCTTGAGGGTGCGGTCCGAGCCGACGAACTCGGCCACGAAGGCGTCGGTCGGGTGGGCCAGGATGTTGTCGGGCGTGTCGTACTGGATCAGGCGGCCGTCACGGAAGATCGCGATCCGCGAGGCCATCTTCACAGCCTCGTCGATGTCGTGGCTCACGAACACGATCGTCTTCTTCAGCTCGGCCTGGAGCTTCATGAACTCGTCTTGGATGACCTCGCGGTTGATCGGATCGATGGCACCGAACGGCTCGTCCATCAGGAGGACCGGCGGGTCGGCGGCGAGCGCGCGGACCACACCGACGCGCTGCTGCTGGCCGCCGGACAGCTCCTTGGGATAGCGCTTGAGAAAAATGCCCGGATCGAGATTGACCATCCGCAACAGCTCGGCGGCGCGCGAGCGGGATTTCCTGCGATCCCAGCCGAGGAGGTCCGGCACAACGCAGATGTTGTCCTCGACGGTCTTGTTGGGAAACAAGCCGATCTGCTGGATCACGTAGCCGATCGAGCGGCGCAAGGTGACCTCGTCGATCTCCGCAGTGTCGCGTCCGTCGACGTAGATCTTTCCGGAGCTCGGCGGAATCAGCCGGTTGATCATCTTCATCGTCGTCGTCTTGCCGCAGCCGGAAGGACCGAGGAGAACGCAGACCGCGCCGGCCGGCACCTCCATGTCGACGGCATCGACCGCCGTGATCGGCCCGAACATCTTGGTGACACGGTCGAGGCGGATCATGGCGGGTCCGCTCAGGTGCGAAGGCCGGGGGAGGTCAAGGCACGCTGCAACGCCAGAAGCGTGTAGTCGGCGGTGATTGCGAGCAGGCTGACCGCCAGCGCGCCGGTCAGCAGCTGGCGGATGTCGGTCTGCGAGATGCCGCGGGAGATGAACGTGCCGAGGCCGCCGGCCCCGATATAGGTGGCGATCGCGGCGATGGCGATGTTCAGGACCACGGCGTTACGGACGCCGTTGATGATCACCGGCAGGGCGATCGGCAACTCGACCTCGCGGAGCCTCTGGATCGTCGTCATGCCCATGCCGCGCGCCGCCTCGCGCAGCGCCGGATCGACGTTCATGACGGCCGTGTAGGTGTTGCGGATGATCGGCAGCTGCGAATACAGGATCAGCGCGATCACCGCGGGGAGATAGCCGATCCCCTGCCCGATCAGGGACAAGATGGGAATCAGCAGTCCGAACAGCGCGATCGACGGGATCGTCATGATCACCGACGCCACGTAGAGCACCCGGTCCGCCGCTATCTGGCTCTGGGTGATGAGAATGCCGATCGGCACCCCGGTGAGGATGGCGATCGCCACCGACACGCTGACGATCGAGATGTGCTCGAGCGTCCTTTGGCCGATCACGGGAAGGTTCGCGACGATGAAGTTGATCGTCTCCACCGGATCCCCTTCACGCCGATGTCCGCCGGCACAGTCTTCAAGCGCAGCCCCGGTGGCAACCCCAGAATTGCGACATCCGCTGCATCAATTCCGACCCTACCCCGGCATGGCCGACTTCACGCGCGATGCCGCAGGATCAGGCCGGCCCCTCACCTCCGAAGGACTGACGCCGAACACGCGACGGTAACAGCCCGCAAAGTGAGAGGTCGAGGCGAACCCGGCCGAGATCGCCACCTCGATGATCGGTTTATCGGAGTAGAGCAGGAGCTCCCGCGCCCGTTCGACGCGCAGCTGCAGGTAATAGCGCAGCGGAGTCGTCTTGAGGTATCGCAGGAACAGCCGCTCGAGCTGTCGCGTGCTGAGGCCGACGCCTTTTGCGATGTCCGGGAGAGGGATCGGGTTCTCGATCCGAAGCTGCATCCGGCGGATCGCCGATTGCAGCCTGGGCGGCAGGTCGGCGGCGCTTTGCAGCCGCCCGCCTCGCTGATGATCCCGCTCGTCGCGAATGCGCTCGTGATGGAACTGGTTGGCGACGCTCTGGGCGAGGTCATCCCCGTGCCGGTCGGCAATCAGGTGAAGCATCAGATCCATGGCCGCCGTCCCGCCCGAGCAGGTCAGGCGATCGCGATCGATCTCATAGATTTTGCTGGTGCAGGACAGATCCGGGAAGGCTTCCTCGAAGGCCGGCCTGTTCTCCCAGTGAATCGTGCAGCGGTAACCATCGAGAAGGCCGGCGCGCGCAAGCAAGTAGGTGCCGGTCGAGAGGGAACCCAACGCAATTCCGCGTCGAACGGCCTGACGCAGCATGGCGAGATAGCGCCGTTCGTCGGACGACTGAATGCGGAGGCCTCCGCAAACGAAAAGATAATCGGCCTGTGCGAGCGCCTCCTCGGTGCGCATCGTCGGGAAGGTCACGCCATTCGAAGCCGCGATCGGCGACCCGTCGAGGCTCGTGAGCCGCCACGCGTAAGCCTCGCGTCCGGCGAGACGGTTGAGGGACCGCAGCGGCTCGACGGCCGAAGCGAGACTCATCATCGACAGCCCGGGAACGAGCAGAAAGGCGAAGACTTGCGGTTCTTGGTCGCTCGGCTGCTTCATGCCCCGAAGTGTAACTGGGAAAGGGCGAGGCGGCCATCGGGTGCCCGCCCCTTCAACTCAACTCCATGGGAATGGGCTTGTCGAGACGGGATGCAGCCGGCCCTCGGCATAGCGGGCGTGACGGAAGGGCGCCAACAACGTGCTTTCCTCTCCCAGGATCTCCTGAGCCACGAGCTCTCCGACGCCGAGCATCTTGTAGCCGTGATTCGAGTCGGCGATCACGTAACAGTTCTCCCGGAAGACATCGAAGACCGGGAACGAGTCCGGCGTGAAACAGCCGATCCCGCCCGACTTCTCGTCGCGATAGAGGTCGGACTTGCCCTCGAAACGCTTATGGCAGAAGGCCAGCGCCGAGCTCCACATGTCGGCGAAGGCATCCGACGCCACGAATTCCGGGCTGTCCGGGCCATAGGGATCGATCGCGACCTCGTCGACGGGAGTCTCGACCTTGTAGGGCATGGCGCCGCCCTGAACGCCGTCGAAGTGGAAATCGGGCTTGTAATAGACGCCCCACAGCTCATCCGTGATGAGCTCGCCCGTCCGGTCGGAATACAGCGGCGCGTCGGTATCGACATGGATGACCGGCGGCATGCGTCCGTCATTGGTCTTGAGACAGTCGGGCTCGACCCCGAGCACGCCTTCTTCGAGCTGCCAGTAGCGCCACATCGGAATGTCGCGATGCACGGCGCCGTCGCGACCTTTGATCGAGACCGTCTTCGGCAGGTCGAGCATGGACCAGAGGTCGCGCACCCAAGGCCCGGCGCCGACCGCCACGAAATCGCATTCGACGCGGCCTTTGTCGGTCAGGACCGCCGCCACGGCCTGGCTGTTGTGGCCGAACTCGAAGCCCGTCACACGGACGCCTTCCAGGATGCGGACGCCCGCGGCAGCGGCTTTCGCGGCGAGACCGCGAAGCGAGGCGACATTATTGGCGTAGCCTCCGCGCTTCTCGTGCAGAACAGAGGTGATCCCCTTGGCTTGCCAGTCCGCGAACAGGCCTTTCATATACCGGGTGCAATCCTCCGCACCTTCGATGAACACGGAATCGTAGCCGATCGCCTGCTGCTGCTCGTAAATCGAGGCGACGCCCTCGTGCATGACCTCGGGGCTGATCTGCATGTAGCCGACGCTATGGTAGTGATAGGCTTCGGGATCGCTCTCCCAAGCTGCGACGGAATGGGCCATCAGCGCGCGCATGGCGGGCTGGAAATAGTTGTTCCGAACCACCCCGCAGGCGATGCCGGAGGCGCCGGCCCCGACCCGCGTCTTGTCGAGAACGATGATGTCGGCTTCCGACGAGCGGCCCTTGGCCCCGAGCTGCCGCGCCAGATGGTAGGCCGTCGAAAGCCCGTGGATGCCGGC